>JAGGWI010000228.1 GCA_021157505.1 Desulfuromusa sp.
GTACGTCTTGATCCGTTTCCAGCTGTGTGCCAGCCCTTCCGGCTCGAAGATCAGAAAGAGAATGATCGCCAGACCGATCGACATCTCCTTGATGTAGGCGAGGGACTGAATGAGGTCGGGCGCCATGCCGCTGAACAGATGCACCCCCCAGGTCATCACCTCGGGCAGCAACACCATGAAAATGACGCCGAGGAGGGTACCGTAGATCGATCCGAGCCCGCCGATAATAATCATCGCCAAGAACTGAATTGAAAGGATGATGGTGAACCCCTCAACAGAGACAAATCCGAGATAGTGTCCGAACAGGGCGCCACCGATACCGGCGTAAAGAGCCGATAGCCCGAACGATGTCACCCGGTACCAGGTCAGGTTGATCCCCATGATCTCTGCCGAAAGGTAGTGATCACGCACCGCGATCAAGGCGCGGCCGTCACGAGAGCGAACCAGGTTCGAGGTGAAGGTGAACATCAGCACCACGTAGAACAGAACGACATAGAAATAGCTTTGATCGGTATCAAAGGTCATACCAAAAATCGTCAAGTACTCGGCCATCGCACCGGCTGATCCACCGGTAAACCAGTTGGCGCGGGCAAAAAAGTCTTCGAGGATGAACTGCGAGGCAAGCGTCGCAATCGCCAGGTAGAGTCCCTTGATCCGCCCGGCAGGGATTCCGGCCAGCAGACCGACCAGCATGGTCAGGAATCCGGCGAGCGGGATGGCGAAGAAAACCGGCACCCCGAGGGAATTATTGAGCCACGCTGAAGCAAAAGCGCCGAAACCGAAGAAGGCCGAATGGCCGAGGGAAATCTGACCAGTGAAGCCGACCACCAGATTTAGTCCAAGTGCCGCAATGCCGTAGTAGCCGATCTGGATCATCAGATTGAGCATATAGGGGCTACCGAACAAGGGGACAAACAACAAGGCGATGAGCAAAGTGATAACCAGATAACGTGTCACCGGCGTTGCGAAAATCGTCGTATCAGAAGCGTAGCTGGTGCGGAAATCACCGCACGGACGCATGGAACTACCGAGAGACATGGAGCATCAAATCCTTTCAATATCCTTGGTGCCGAACAGCCCGTAAGGCTTGATCATCAGGATGATCACCAATGCGTAAAAAGGTGCGATGGTGTAGAGATTACCGATATGCAACCACTGGCTGTCAACAAACTCGGCCACATTTTCCAACACCCCAATGATCAGTCCGCCGACCACCGCACCTACGATCGAATCGAGGCCTCCCAGGATCACCACCGGAAAAACTTTGATACCGAAAAACGACAGAGCCGAAGATACCCCGTTGACCATACCGATAACGATACCAGCCAGTGCTGAGACTACTGCTGAAATTGCCCAGGAGGCGGCAAACACCGACTTGACCGAAATGCCAAGGCTTTGAGCAACCTGTTGATCGAAAGCTGTGGCACGCATCGCCAGGCCGGTTTTCGTATACTTGAAAAAATAGTAGAAGGCGATCATGATCAGAACGGAGATAATCATGCTCAGAATATAAGCGGTCTGCACCTGCATCCCCAGTACGTTGATGCTCTCGGTTTCAAACACCTGCGGGTAGCTCTTGGTCTCATGCCCGAAGAGCAGGCCCATCAGCGCCTGAAAGAACATCGACAGGCCGATGGTGACCATGATCACCGAGATGATCGGCTCACCGATCAGCGGGCGCAACACGATCGTCTGCAGGGCGATGCCGAAGATCACCATGAACGCAAGGGTCAAGGGAAAGCCAAACCAGAACGGCAGCTCAAATTTCACCAGCAGCCACCAACAGGTCCAAGCGCCGATAAGGAGAAATTCGCCCTGAGCAAAATTGACCACCCGGGTCGACTTGTAGATCAACACAAAGCACATCGCCACCACACCGTAAAGGGTGCCGACAATGATGCCGTTGACGACCAGTTGTAACAGCAGTTCTGTATTCATCCAGCTATCTCCAAAATTAAACCATTTAACATCAAAGGCCTTTTGCCGCTGATACAGTCTGATAAGGTCTGATGTTAAAACCAAAAAAATGGTCCATAGCCTTTGATCTATCAGATTTGATCAGATCTTATCTGCGGCTAATAACAGCTTTTAAGTATTTACTATGTCGCTTGCCAGTTCAACTACCCGTAACGAGGTTTTTACCCGTGAAGTGGTGCCATCCTGAAAAGTAATCGTGGTATCAACCGGAATCGATTCGGCGTCGCTGTAGAGACCGGTGATAATGTCGCTGTAAACCTCACGAATTACTCCGCGACGTACCTTCCGGGTACGAGTCAGTTCACCGTCGTCGGCATCGAGTTGCTTGTAGAGCAACAGGAACTTCTTAATCCGATGTGCCTCTGGAAGGGCGGCATTCACCACCTCGACTTCGTTCCGGATTCGTTCGTAAACTGCATCCTGAGCCGAAAGATTGATGTAGTTAGTAAACGCAATGCTGCGCTTTTCAGCCCACTTGGCAACAATATCAAAACGGATACAAATCATTGCGGTCAAAAACGGCTGCTTGTGACCAAGCACCACCACCTCGGCAATAAATGGGGAGAATTTGAGCTTGTTCTCAATAAACTGCGGCGAAAAACGGTTGCCACACCCGGTGACAGCGATATCGCTGATGCGATCAATGACCACCAAATGGCCATTTTCTTTCTTGAAGTAACCAGCATCACCGGTACTCATCCAGCCCTCGGCATCGACACAGTCTCGGGTCGCTTCAGCGTTTTTATAGTAGCCGCTGAACATCCCCGGGTTGCGGGCGATAATCTCACCAACCCCGTTCTCATCCGGGTTGTCGATGCGGACATCGCTCCCCTCGAAGGGGACTCCGACGCTGTCATAGTCGACATCATCGGCGGCGTGAATGGTGTAGGCACCAACGAGTTCGGTCTGACCGTAGATCTGGCGCAGCGGCACTCCCATCGAAAGAAAAAACTTGAAAGTATCGGGGCCAAGCGCCGCACCGCCAGTCGCAGCAGAGCGCAGGTTGCTAAAACCAAGGCGATCTTTAAGCGGTTTAAATATCAGCCAGTAAGCTAACTTCGATGGTTTGCCGGTCTGTTTAAAACTTTTGATCGCCCGCCGGATACTGAACTGGTAGATCCAACGTTTAAACGGCGAGGCATCCATCATTCGTGCCTGCACGTCGGCAGCCAACGATTCCCAGACCCGTGGTGCCAGCAGCACGAAGTGGGGACCGATCTCACGCAGATCTTCCATCTGGGTCTCGGGTTCTTCGACGAAGTTAACCACCATGCGTGCCATGAGCGCCTGGCAGACGGCATAAACTTGTTCCATAATCCAAGGCAGTGGCAACACCGAGACGTAGTTGTCACCCGGTTGGCGGGGGTCGGCCTGCAGATAGTGGACACAATGTTTCAGCATTGCTCCTGCCTGCAGCATTGCCAGCTTCGGTTTGCCGGTCGTGCCAGATGTGGGGCACAAAATAGCAGTATCCTTGCCGTTACCAGAGTCGATTAATTGCCGGTAGGCTTCGGGGTTAGCCTCATGCTGGGCAGCTCCACGCTGCTGTAACTCTTCGAAGCTCAGCAGGCGAGGGTCGTCATATTTGCGCATACCACGCGGGTCGCTATAGATAATATGTTCAACGCAGGGGCATAGCTCGGTGATCTCAAGAACCTTGTCGACCTGCTCCTCATCCTCGGCGAGAATGACCCGAGCCCCGGCATAATTGATCAGGTAGGCAACTTCTTTGTTGAGCGAATCCTGATAGATGCCGAAGATCATGCCGCCGACAGCTTGTACGCCGATCTCCCCAGCGACCCATTCAGGACGGTTGTCGCCGATCAAACCAGCAGCATCTCCCTTTCTAAGTCCAAGCTCTTTGAGCCCGAGGGCAATGTTGCGTACCAGCTGTTGGTAATCGGCCCAAGTCAATTCCTTCCAGACACCAAAAGCTTTCTCACGCATGGCGATCTCATTGGGCCACCACTCAGCATTGTAGGCAAGCAACTTGGGAAAGGTATCGTAGAGCGAAACATCCGGGTGGACACGATTCATCAGGCTACCTCCTCGGAAGCCGCTTCTTCACTGAGGGCATCATCATCTTCACCAAGGTAGGCCTTTTTGACCTGTTTATTGGCGAGAATCTCTTCGGGGAGACCCGCAGCAATCAGTTTGCCGAAGTCAAGCACCATCACCCGGTGAGAGAGATCCATGACCACACCCATGTCGTGCTCAATCATCACCACTGTCATTCCCCACTCCTCGTTGAGGTCAATGATGTAGCGAGCCATGTCTTCTTTCTCTTCGTGGTTCATACCGGCCATCGGTTCGTCGAGTAGAATCAGGTCCGGTTTGAGGGCAATGGCGCGAGCCAGTTCGACCCGTTTGCGCAGCCCATAGGAGAGTGTACCGGCCTGAGCTTTGCGGATATGGGTGATCTCCAGAAAATCGATGATCTCCTCAACATGGCGACGATGTTCAAGCTCCTCGCGGCGGGCTCCGGTCAACCAGTACAGGCCACCGGTCAGAAAATTGTTTTTCAACAGGTGATGGCGACCGACCATTATATTGTCGAGCACCGACATATGATTAAACAGGGCAAGGTTCTGAAAGGTACGACCAATGCCGAGATGGCAGCGTTTATTTGGTTTCAGGTTGGTGATCTCGCTGCCACGAAAGTGAATCTCACCGACTTGGGGATGGTAGCGGCCGGAAATGCAATTGAGCATCGAGGTTTTACCAGCTCCGTTAGGCCCGATGATGGAAAAAAGCTCACCGGCTTCGACGTTGAAACTGACTCCCTGCAGGGCCTTGACACCACCGAAGGTGAGGGAGATGTTTTCTACTTGTAGCAGCGCAGCGTGATCGCTCATGCAAATTTCCTCTGAAATTGGTCATATCTGGGGGGAGAATCTTGCAGGATCTTCTCCGAGCAAAAAATGCAGACTGATATTATCAGCCTACCAGTCAGACTTCAAGGATTTTATAACGCTGTTTTGTTTTTTAGGTATATCACCAAGGCGTAAACGGGTTGAGTCTGATTGCAATGCTTTGAGGAAAAACGGTTAAAGACCACACACCTCTACAATTCCCTGCTATTTGGCCGGGGCAGCCTGGTTCTCGCCGATAAGTTTTAGTAGCTCATCCAGGGAGCGGTATCCGGGAGAAATCTTTCCGTTAGGAAGAATAAGTGTCGGAGTGCCGCGAATCCCCAATTTCTGAGCCAATTTCAAATTTTCCTCAATTGCATCTGTTTCGCAACTTGGTTCAGGTAATGACTGTCCCGCAAATGCCATTTCAAGTTGTTCCATTGATTTGTTGCAAATAATTGTCTGAGAAATTTTCTTGGAACTTTTTTTGAGGGGAATCAGTTTCGTATGGAATGCGAGGTCTGGATTTGCCTTGACCGCTTCATGCAGCACTTTGTGAAGTTTACTGCAGTAGGGGCAATGGGGGTCGGTGAAAACGACAATCTGTTGGGTTGCATCGGGGTTGCCAAGCGTTAACGCATCATCAAGAGGAATGTTTGTGGTGTCGACAGGATTCAACCGCTGGTAATGTTCTTCGGTCAAATTTTTGCGATCCTTAATCCGGATAATATTTCCGGTAAACAGGTATAAACCATCGCCATCTAGGTAGATGGGTACATTTTTATCTTGCATTTTCATAGTAACGAGATAAAGCCCGGGGATCTCTGCGGGTTCGACAGATAATACCTCCCCTTGAATTCCTCGCAGCGCTTCGATTGCTGCTGCTTTAGTCAATGGCTGAGGTTCGGTTTGTTGATGACTACTGCCTGCGGCATATGCTGGCAGTGAATTTAGTAGTATGAACAAGAATAAAGGTAAGGCTAGGCGCATGTAATTCTCCTGTTTTTAATCTTTCAGCTAGATATTAAAATTGTTCGGAGCGGGACAATAACATACCTTCCGCTATCCTTCCAACCGGTTTGCCTTGTTGTTTTTATCGGGAAAAATGGTTTGACAAAAAAATCCCCTCTTTCTATAGTTTAGCCGTTTTGCTCTCTGGATTGAGAGGGCTTTTGTTTAATTCTACGGGAGAAAATGGATATGGCTGATAATTTTAAAATTGCAGTTTTACCTGGTGATGGGATTGGTCCCGAAGTTATGGCAGAAGCACTTAAGGTGCTGGATGCTGTAGAGAAAAAATATAATGTCAGTTTTGAACGGACTTTTGCCAATGTCGGTGGTGCCGGAATTGATAAGGAAGGGAAAGCTCTGCCTGATCGCACAGTTGACGTCTGCAAAGCTTCTGATGCCATCCTTTTTGGTAGTGTCGGTGGGCCAAAATGGGAAAGTTTGCCACCTGATGAGCAACCGGAACGGGGGGCTTTGCTGCCACTGCGGAAGATTTTTGGTCTGTTCTGCAATTTACGGCCTGCGATTATCTTTCCGGCATTAACGGGGGCCTCCAGTTTGAAAGAGAGTGTGATCGAAGGTGGTTTCGATATTTTGGTGGTGCGCGAGTTGACGGGTGGGATTTACTTTGCTGCCCCCAAAGGTATTGAGGGAGAAGGGGGCGAAAGAACCGGTTTCGATACGATGAGGTATTCGGTTGCTGAAGTAGAGCGGATTACCCACGTTGCTTTTGAAGCGGCTCGTAAACGTGGCAGTAAGGTTTGCTCCATCGATAAAGCCAATGTTTTATCTACATCAGTTCTCTGGCGTGAAGTTGTTACGCGGATCGGCAAAGAATATCCCGATGTCGAGCTCTCCCATATGTATGTCGATAATGCGGCAATGCAGCTGGTACGTTGGCCAAAGCAGTTTGATGTTATGCTCTGTGGCAACATGTTTGGCGATATCATTTCAGACGAAGCAGCAATGTTGACCGGTTCTCTTGGGATGTTGCCTTCCGCTTCTCTGGCAGAAGGAACTTTCGGTATGTATGAGCCTTCGGGTGGTAGTGCTCCTGATATTGCCGGGCAGGGGATCGCCAATCCGATCGCACAAATTCTTTCTACCTCGATGATGTTGCGTTATTCCTTTGGTATGATTGAGGCTGCTGATGCAATCAATGCTGCTGTAGAAAATGTTTTGAACGACGGTTATCGTACTGGTGATATCTATCAGGGGGATGCCAGTGAAAAGAAAGTCAACACCGCAGCAATGGGCGATGCCATTATTGCTAAGCTTAGTGTCCCATTTGGTTGATCCTATCCTTTAATTCTGGCTCTTTTGCTTGCTGCCTGCGTTATGCCTCTTTGCTTTAGCGCAAGCTAGGGCTGCATCGGCATGCCTTGGCAACAAACAAAATAACTCAGAATTATGCGTCACGATTAACCAAACGGGAC
>JAGGWI010000061.1 GCA_021157505.1 Desulfuromusa sp.
ACCGCTTCCGTTGTCGTCGATATGATCGGCTCAGCGTCGATCAGGTTAGCCACCCGAACCGCCAGGTCATTGGCACCCCCCTCATGGCCGCTGAGTAAACTGACCACAGTTCGTCCCCCGACATCAATCACGACAACTGCCGGATCAGAGAGTTTACTCTGGACTGAACTGGCAAGAGAACGAATGACAAGGCCCGTTGGGGCAACGAAAATCAAACCATCATATTCTGTAAAGATAGCTGGGGTAAGTTCCATCACTTTAGAAAACGAGCTTGCCCCGACCGGCAACGGCAATGTTTCATGCACATAAAAATGGAGATCCGTAACAGTTTTCCGCAGTCGTTCACATACCTGAACACCCTGCGGTGAGAAGGTGATAGCCGCCAGTTTCATAACGTGTCTCCCGGCCCATCGCCCTGCCGATAACCGTGGCTGAAGTGACGATGATAGAGTTTGGAGACCGGGAGATCACGCGACAACGCCTGTCCGACAATGATCATCGCCGTCTTTTTAATCTGTGCTGCTTCGACTTTTTCAGCGATATCAGCAAGAGAACCACGTACCAGCACCTGGTCAGGCCAGGAGGCACGAAACACTACTGCCGCAGGGCACTCCGCGCCATAATAGGTGGTAAGATCGCGTGCAACTTCACCGATTTTATGGACAGACAGGAACAGACAGAGGGTGGACTGAGTCCGCGCCAGATGTTCCAGTTCCTGCATCTCCGGCATCGGCGTCCGGCCGGAAGTACGACTGAGGATGATAGTCTGGGCAATTTCTGGAGCAGTCAACTCGGTTTTTAATGCTGCGGCTGCGGCCTGAAAAGAGCTGATACCGGGAACGACCTCGTAATCAATTCCCAGCCGATCCAAACTATTCATCTGCTCACGAATCGCTCCATAAATCGCGGGATCACCGGTGTGTAAACGGATCAGATCAATATCTTTCTCCTGCGCCCGGGCAAAAACGACCTCCATCTCCTCCAGCGTCATCGTCGCAGAATCATGCAACTCTGCCCCCTCCGGCACCAATGCAATGACCGCAGGACTGACCAGCGATCCAGCGTAGATACAGAGCTGACAATGGCTGAGCAATCGATGGGCTTCAACTGTGAGCAAGTCGGGATTTCCCGGCCCGGCACCGACAAAAACAACTTTCATCTAGAGGGTCTCCGTAGCATCAGTGTGAATCAGAATAACTGCCAGATTACCAACCGCAGGATCAGCACCCCGCAAACTGCGTAGATCAGTTTCAATACGTTGTTCGGGCATTCCGGCCCGGGCGACGAAAACCGCTTGATCAAGGAGTCCATTCTCCTCAAGCAGACTGATAATATCAGCCAGATGACGTCCAATTTTCATCAACACCAACGTCCCACCTCTTTGCAATGCAGAGCGAATATCCTGTATCGCAGTCACCGTTGGCAGAATTGCAACCGGTTGTTCTCCTTCACCGACAGCAAAACCGGTCAGTGCCGCACAATGGGCGTAGGCGCTGATGCCAGGAACAACCTCGACCGGAACCTGTGACCATTGCTCCCGTAGAGCACGCAAAAGATAGATACAGGTGGAATAAAGCAAGGGGTCACCAAGGCTGACAAAAGCAACATTTCGACCCGACCTCAACTGCTCAATAATTTCAATCGCAGTCTGCCGCCAATGCTCCTGCCGTTCCTGCCGGTCTGCCCCCAGAGAAAAGGAGACTGTTTGTACCTCGGCCCCTTCCCCGGCATACATCTCAACCACATCAGCAACCCAGGTCTGAGTACTCAATCGGGAGACCGGGACATAGATAGAGTGTGATTCCTGTAATAACCGGATCGCCTTCAGAGTCAATAACTCTGGATCACCAGGGCCGACACCAATAGCGTAAAAAATGCCGCCGTTCATAGCAGCAACTCCTTTTTAAGTAGCAATAGAATCGTTCGTGCAGGCAAACATGCCTGACTTAATAATTCTGCATCATTAAATTCCTGAATCGCCTCCGTTGCCAGAGTGAGGTTTTCACAACTAACAGCTATATATTCGGCCCCCAACTCTGTCAATCTGTCCGCAGCCCAGGAAATGGCATGATCATCCCCGGCGAGGAGAGCTATCTTGTCGTAACGGAGCAACTTCGAGACATTTTCTTTTGGCTCCCGTCCGTGGGCACTGATCAGGAGAGCATCACTCCAGTCAAGGGCAAGTCGGGCAAAAGCAACCTGAATAGAGCTGATGCCAGGAATCAGGTGACACTGTTCCCGCCCGAAACGGTTGATAACTAAACGGGCCAGACTGAATAAACCGCAATCACCAGTCACTAATACACAGATTTTTTTCTCACCCAAGGCCTCCATCTGATCCAGAACACCCGCCATCGGCCCACGCACAACAATCTGCTGACAAGATGCCTGTGGAAATAGATCAAGCAGATGTTGAGCACCCACCAACACCTCTGCTGTGATCACCGATTTTCGTGTAGCCTGACCCACATAGTCTTCATGTCCGGGGCCGCAGCCAGCAATAACAATATTTTTCATTCCCCACTCCAAACTTCGAAGTTGCCACAACAGCCTAAAATCTCGCCCTTAAGATTAATCAAAGCTATGGCAGCTGGTGGCAGTAAAGGCTAACCCTGCCGAATCAGAGACACTATCTCCACCTCAAGAAGCAGACTCAAACCCCAAAAGACCACCA
>JAGGWI010000131.1 GCA_021157505.1 Desulfuromusa sp.
ACCTTGATCCCCTCTGCAAAATGGATCGTCGCCTGAACCTGATGGTTCTGTTTAATCAATTCCCGAGCCACCCGAAAACCGATATCACCACAGCCAATAATTAGATAATCACTCACATTTTTCTCCACTTTATCCCCAAGCTTATGACAAACTCTTATTCACAATTTCGTAAAGGTCACTAGAAAGATCCATCTTCTGCAAACGGACCAATTGCCGCTCGATTAATTTGCGCCGTTTTGTCTCCAGCTGTTTCCAGCGAGTCAAGGGAGCTGCCATTCGTGCGGCAACCTGAGGATTTTTCCGATCAAGGACAATAATCTGCTCGACCAGCAATTTATATCCGGCACCATCGGGACGGTGGAAAACCGCCATATTCTGGTAAAATGCCCCCAACAATGCCCGCACCCGATTTGGATTACTCAGGCTGAAATCAGCATGTTGCAATAAATTTTCAACCTCAGTAAAAGTTTCACTTCGATGGCTCAGGGCCTGAATACTGAACCATTTATCAAGGAGTAACGGCTGCTTTTTCCAGGTCTGATAAAAATCATCGATAACGCCCTGCCGTTCAGTTGCACCACTGTCAACAAGCAGAGAGAAAGCCGCCAGCCGATCGGTCATATTTGTCGCTGTTCGGTACTGCTGCAAAGAGAGGTCTGAGATCTCCGCTTCCTCCAACTTCATCAACAGAGAAAGACAGAAATTCCCCAGACTGCGCTGCCCGACGGCAGCTGAATCAAGAGAGTAGTTGTTCTCCGTTTTGAAGCAAGCGGTGTAGCGTTCCAACAACAGCGCTTGCTGGGTTTGTGCCAGTTGCAGAATGGCCTGATCACGAACCGTCCTGATCTTCTGGGGGTCAAACTCCTCCAGTTGATCCGCCAGATATTGTTCACTGGGCAACGTCAACAATTGAGTCAACAAGCTCTGATCGGCCTGACGATCTGTTAAAGCTTTTTTCCAGGCACTGACAAAGACGGGCCGCAAAGCTAAGGAACGCCCCTCGCCAAAATCCTCGTACATCCGCAACAATTCCCTCAGCGCCAGGGTCTGTCCCGCTTCCCAGCGATTAAAAGAATCGCTGTCATAAGCCATACGGAAAGCTAACTCCTCAGCGGTAAAATCGCACTGCAACCGGACCGGAGCAGAAAATCCCCGCAATGGAGAGAGGGTTGGCCGTTGTTCAATCCTGACAAAAGTATATTCCTGAGTAGATTCAGTCAGATCCAATACCCGAGTGGTTGCTCCAGGTTGGAGCTCCCCTGTCAGTTGCAACGGCAGATCTTTTCCAGCGGCATCCATCAAACCAAGTGCAACGGGTATATGAAACGGTTGCTTCTGCTTTTGCCCCGGTGTTGCAGCACAACTTTGTGAAATTTTCAGCGTCAAAGTTTGCTGTTCACTATTATAATCCTGCTGAATCTGTACCTGCGGCGTACCAGCCTGTACATACCAACGCTTAAAGATGGTCAGATCAACATCCCCGGCCTCTTCCATTGCGGCAACAAAATCATCACAAGTCACCGCCTGGCCATCATGACGGCTAAGATAGAGTTTTACCCCGGCAATAAATTTTTCTTCACCCAACAGAGTCTGCATCATCCGAATAACCTCTGCCCCCTTATTGTAAATTGTCGTGGTGTAGAAATTATTGATTTCCTGATAAGCGGCAGGGCGAACCGAATGTGCCATCGGTCCGGCATCTTCGGGAAACTGGAACTGTCGAAGAATCCGCACATCATCAATCCGTTTGACAGCCTTTGAATTCATATCAGCAGAAAACTGTTGATCACGAAAGACGGTCAATCCCTCTTTCAAACTGAGTTGAAACCAGTCCCGACAAGTGACCCGGTTGCCGGTCCAGTTATGGAAATATTCATGGCCGATGACCGATTCAATCCCCAGATAATCAGTGTCAGTTGCCGTTTCCGGTCGGGCAAGAACATATTTGGAATTGAAAACATTCAACCCTTTATTTTCCATCGCCCCCATATTGAAATCATCAACAGCAACAATCATAAAACGATCGAGGTCATATTCCAGGCCAAAGGTTTCCTCGTCCCACTGCATCGATTTCTTCAGCGAGAGCATCGCGTGATCACAATAATTGCTGTTGCGCGCCTCAACATAAATCTGCAACAGCACATCACGCCCCGACATGGTCGTATAGTGATCTTCCAGACAGACAAGATCCCCCGCAACCAGGGCAAACAGGTAGCTCGGTTTAAAAAAAGGATCTTCCCAGACGGCAAAATGGCGCCCGTCTGCCAACTCACCTTGTTCCAACAGATTTCCATTACTGAGCAATTTGGAATATTTTTGCTCCGCCTCGATTCGCACCCGGAACCGGGCCAGAACATCCGGACGATCTGGGTAGTAGGTGATTTTACGGAATCCCTGAGCCTCACATTGGGTGCAGAAATTTCCACTGGTCAGATAAAGTCCTTCCAGAGAAGTATTGTTCAGAGGATCAATCTGCGTCTGGATCTCCAAGATAAACTTCTCCGGGACGGTAGCGATCTGCAAACCATCCCCATCCTGCAGATATTCACTTGCTGTGAGCGCCTTGCCATCCAGTTTAATCTCCAGAAGCTGTAACTGTTCTCCATCCAGAAATAGCGGTTCCAACACACCATTACGATCAGGATTCAGAACCATTTGCAGAATCGACGAAACCTGTGTTGCAGAATCGTGCAGATCAAACTTCAGTTCAACTTGCTCAACCAGATAAGCCGGAGTTTTATAGTTGTTCAGGTATATCGTTTGAGGAATTTTCGAAAGATCATTCATTGTCATCTCTGTCCGTATGCTCGGGGGGCTGCTATCTTATTTTTTCAATGGAGACCCTGTTTTTGTAAATTTAATCTGTAATCAAAGAAACAAGGTGTCTGAAAAAACAGTTTCCAGACACCTTGTAGAAAGTTCTTATATTTTCATGTCCTATTTAAACTCGACTAGTTAAACAACCCTGGCTATTCCCACTCAATAATTACGTGATCTTTTTTATCAAT
>JAGGWI010000036.1 GCA_021157505.1 Desulfuromusa sp.
ATGTCGATTGAGTTTATTTGTGGGGACCTTTCAGAGCGTGTTTTTGTCAACGGGGTCGATGTTTCAGAGGCGATACGAACACCAGAGGTCAGCCTGTTAACGCCTCAGGTCTCTGCCTCTCCCGTGGTGCGTGAGGCGATGGTGCAATTACAGCAGAAGATGGGGGCGGCTGGTGGTGTTGTTCTTGAGGGGCGTGATATCGGGACGGTTGTTTTTCCTTATGCTGACGTTAAGTTTTTTCTTTCGGCAACGGCGGCTGAAAGAGGGCTGCGACGTTATAAAGAACTGCTGGCCAAAGGAATGGATGTTGACCTGCAACAAACTATTGCCGATGTAGAAGCCCGTGATGCAGCAGATACTGCCCGAACTCTTGCCCCGTTGATGCAGGCGGATGATGCAGTGGCTCTAGATTCGACCCTGTTATCAATAGATGATGTGCTTAACAAAATGTTGACTATTATTAAAGCTAAAGAGACAGAACTCGCCGGATAAAAGAGAATAACTGCTTGAAAAATATGGTTTGTTTTTTCTTGAGGGCTGTGCTAACTTGCGCAGTCTCAAATTGAGTCCGCCGTCGAGAGGCGTCGGGAAATTCGCAAGGGGGTAACATCTCCAATGGTAGAAGATAAAGACATGCAGGACGAAGAAGAAGAAATGGAATTAGAAGAGGGCGAGGAAAGCTTTGAGGATCTGCTGAAGGATTATGAGCAGGGTGGCTTAGAGCTGAAGCGGAATGATGTCGTCGAGGGAACAATTGTTCAGGTCAACCCTGATTCGGTTGTTGTCGATGTCGGTTACAAATCCGAGGGCGTTATCTCCCTCCGTGAATTTGCCGATGAAAAAGGGGAAATTAACGTCAAAGTAGGTGACGTTTATGATGTCCTGTTTGGTGGTGGTGAAAGTGACAGTGGTCTGATTGTCCTTTCAAAAGAAAAGGCTGATCGGCAGAAGATCTGGAATTCTCTTGAAGAGGATGCTGTGGTCGAGGGTCGAATCATCAGTCGTATCAAAGGTGGTCTCTCGGTTGATATTGGCGTTAATGCTTTTCTGCCGGGGTCTCAAGTCGATCTGCGTCCAGTACGCAATCTGGATAAAGTGATCGGGCAAACCTTTGATTTCAAGATCATCAAACTGAATAAGCGACGTGGTAATATTGTTCTGTCACGGCGGGTTCTGCTCGAATCAGAGCGTGAGTCACTTCGTAGTGATACTCTGGAGACCCTTGAAGAAAATCAGGTTGCTGAGGGTATTGTTAAGAACCTGACCGATTACGGTGCGTTTATTGATCTCGGTGGTATTGACGGTCTGTTGCATATTACCGATATGTCCTGGGGTCGGGTTAAGCACCCATCTGATATCCTTGCCGTTGGTGACAAAATTAATGTCAAAATTCTCAAATTTGATAAAGAAAAAGAGCGGGTTTCTCTGGGACTTAAGCAGATTGCTCCTGATCCATGGTTGGACGTTGCAAGCAAATATCCGATTGAGACTAAGGTGACCGGTAAGGTTGTCAGCTTGACCGATTATGGTGCATTTATTGAGCTGGAAGAGGGTGTTGAAGGCTTGATTCATGTGTCTGAGATGAGTTGGACTAAGCGGGTCAAACATCCGAATAAGGTTCTTTCAATCGGTGATGATGTTGAATCTATCGTGTTGGCACTTGATACTGCTAACCGACGGATCTCTCTTGGGTTGAAGCAGATTGAGCCAAACCCATGGGATGTCATTGGCGAGAAATTCCCAATCGGCACTATTATTGAGGGTCAGGTTAAAAATATTACTGATTTCGGTATTTTTGTTGGTGTGGATGAGGGAATTGACGGTTTGGTTCATATCTCCGATCTGTCCTGGACCAAGAGAATTAAACATCCTTCCGAGGCTTATAAAAAAGGTGATCTGGTCAAGGCGGTTGTGTTGAATATTGACCGTGAAAATGAGCGCTTTTCTCTCGGCTTGAAACAATTGAGTGCTGATCCTTGGGAGGCTGTCCCCACGCGTTATGCTCGCGGAACTATTGTGAAGGGCAAAGTAACTTCAGTTACCGACTTCGGCATTTTCATTGAGCTTGAAGAGGGAATTGAAGGTTTAATTCACGTTTCTGAATTGAGCAAGGAAAAGATCGACAGCCCGAAAGATTTTGCTGAGGTTGGCGCTGAACTGGAAGCAGGAGTTTTACAAGTTGATACGGTTGATCGGAAGATTGCTTTGTCGATCAAGAACCTTGATGTTCAAAAAGAAAAAGCACAAGTGAGTGAATTCATGGGTGCACAAAAGACCGCAACATCAAACCTTGGTGATTTGTTGCAAGGTGCCGTAGGTCGTAAAACTGAAGAGTAATTTGTTAATGAACCTTACTTGGGGTTCCTGTTCTATCAGGAGCCCCTTTTTTTATTGGTTAAGATGAAAAAACGTCCTTTCTTAATGGCCTCTCTGACGGTTGCCGGGATTTTCATATTTTTCTTGCTGGTCATTTTCACTGCAGGAATGTTCGGTGCTGGTTCAGCTTTGGTTTCAGTTGGCGATAAAATCGGTATCCTTGAGGTTGAAGGGGCTATTTCTGACTCTCGGTTAATGACCGCACAGATTAAAGAGTTTCGTGAGCAGAGTAATATTAAAGCCGTTGTTGTCAGGATTGATTCTCCTGGAGGTGGTGTTGCCCCCTCACAAGAGATTTATACCGAACTGAAGCGTTTAGCTGAAGAGAAACCCCTGATCGTGTCAATGGGATCAGTTGCTGCTTCTGGGGGCTATTATCTTGCCGTCGCTGCTGAACATATATTCGCTAATCCAGGAACTATTACTGGCAGCATCGGTGTTATCATGTCGTTTCAAAATTATCAGGAGTTGATGGGTAAGGTTGGAGTTCAGACGGAAGTTGTTAAAAGTGGACGGTTCAAGGATATTGGTTCAGCAACGCGATCCTTTACCGAAGCTGATCGGTTCCTGCTGCAAGGGGTGATTGATGATGTCCATCAGCAGTTTGTTGAAGCCATCAGCGCTGGACGTAACATGCCGATAGATAGACTCCAGCCTTTTGTCGATGGACGAATTTTTACCGGTCGACAAGCTAAAAATATCGGCCTGATTGATGAGCTTGGAACTTTAGATGATGCAATTAAATATGCTGCTAAGGTTGCAGGTATTGATGAAGAGTCTGATCTGGTTTATCCCGAACCGGAAAAGATTAATTTGATCGATAGGTATTTACAAAGTGCTATGAGCCGTTTTTTTGGTGTCAATCTCAATATAAAAAATATGATTGGCCCCCAGTATCTTTGGACTGGTTATTGACTATTTGAAATATTTGGAAGGTTAAGATGACAAAAAGTGAATTAATAGAACAATTGACCGATGAGCATGGAATTCTGAATAAAAAAGAGGCCGAAATAGTCATTAATTTGATTTTTGGTGGGATCAGTACAGCGCTTTCTCAGGGAGACCGGGTTGAAATCCGGGGATTTGGCTCTTTTTCAGTGCGCCAGCGTGATGCTCGTGAAGCAAGGAACCCTAAAAGTGGTGAGCTGGTTGAAATTCCATCACGAAAGACACCATTTTTTAAAACCGGGAAGGAACTACGTGAGCGGGTTGACGGGTAACATCACCTAACGTAGACGATAGAAAAGAAAAAGGCTCTGAAATTATTTCAGAGCCTTTTTTATGGAATGTTCTCCAGGATGCCGGTATGGTTCTATACGGATGACCTGAATAAAAAGTTTGTCTACGGAAAAAACTTCAGGCGTCCTGCTCGAGGGCAGGCATGCTCACCATTTTTTCACGCATCGACAGGTCTGTGAAAATGTTGGTCAAGGGATAAGAACCACCCCGCGCACCCCAGAAAATCAAAGATCAAAACTGTATTTTGATAATAGCAAGTTTAAATTTTAAGTCAAGGTTAAAATTAGATAACATAAATGCTATATCTTAATAAATGGACTTTTACTCAATGAAGTGGACAATCCATCGTTTACAAGTAGAGACCGCTCCGTCGTGTCAGAGGCTGGATCAATATCTGGCACAAGCAGCTATTGAATTATCTCGCACCACCGCAAAAAAAATTATTGATCTGGGTGGAGTTCATATCAATGGTCGAAGAATCAGGAGCTGTTCAACACCAATTCGTAGCGGTGATTTCGTCGAGGTCTACATTGATCGGTTGCCACTGGATCCCTATCGGATCAGAAAACAGGATATCCTGTTTCAGGATCAATTTATCATCGTTCTAAATAAACCGGCCTTGATCGATATTCAACCAACCCATGCACGTTTTAAGGGGACTCTCTTTGAAGCTTTACAGTGGCACTTAAAGGATCCATTTCGGCCGCAGCAGAAGGCTGATATCGGCATGGTACAACGTCTGGATCGTGGCACTTCCGGTGTCATTGTTTTTTCTATCCATCCCCGGGCGCATAAGGAGATGACGCGGATATTTCTGGAACATGAAATCAAGAAGGACTATCTTGCCCTGGTTCAGGGGACTCCAGAGCAGAGTCGGGGAGAAATCATCTCTTTTCTGGCGCGCTCAAGAAAAGAAAACCGGGTTAAATCTGTTGCAAAGGGTGGTAAGGAGGCGATTACCAGATTCCAACTGATTGAGCAGCTGATAGATTGTTCCTTGCTGAAGGTCGAAATTTTAACCGGTCGTTCCCATCAGATTCGGGCTCATATGTCAGAACAGAATTGCCCTTTAGTGGGTGATGTGCGTTATGGTGGACTTCCTTTGGCTGCCGGAATAAAAATAGAAAGACCGATGCTCCATGCTGAAAAACTCGCTTTTCGTCATCCGGTGTTGAATAAGGATCTGGACTTTATTGCTCCGGTCCCGGAAGATATGTTGAATGTTTTAAGTGAACTGAGAAAGAGTGTCCGATGATATTTCCACAGATTGATCCAGTTATATTCAGCATCGGCCCACTTGCAGTCCGTTGGTATGGGCTGATGTATCTATTTGGTTTTGTCGGTGGCTACTTCATGATGTGTCATGTGGCCAAGTTACGTAAAATGCCAATCAATCAAGATACAATTTCTGATCTGTTATTCTATGCAGTTCTGGGGGTGGTTATTGGCGGCCGTCTCGGCTACACCCTGTTTTATAATACCAAGTATTATCTCAGCCACCCCCAGCAAATTTTTTATGTTTGGGAGGGGGGGATGAGTTTTCATGGGGGGCTGCTTGGAGTACTGACTGTACTTTTCCTGTTTTGTTGGCGGAAAAAATTATCCCCACTCATGGTTGGTGATTTAGTTGTTTCTGCCGTCCCGATTGGTCTTGGATTTGGCAGGATCGGTAACTTTATTAATGGGGAACTGTGGGGCCGGGTCACGACTCATCCCTGGGGAATTATCTTTCCTGGTGCAGGTTCAATGCCCCGTCACCCCAGTCAGTTTTACGAGGCGGCTCTTGAGGGTCTTGCTCTGTTCGTCATCATTTATCTGCTGCACCGTTTCGGGGCTCGGCGTGGTGTTCCTGCGTTCAGTTTTGTCTTTTTTTATGGCCTCTTCCGCTTTCTGGTTGAATTTGTGCGCCAACCCGATAGTCAGCTTGGGTTTCTCTGGGGAGGGGCAACAATGGGGCAACTGCTCTCTTTGCCGATGATTTTATTTGGACTATGTGGGTTGATTTATGTGCTGAAGAGGAATAGTTCATGAACCGAATCAAGGCGGTTATCTTTGACTGTGATGGGGTGATGTTTGAAAGTCGTCATGCCAATCTGGCCTATTATAATCGAATCCTGGCTGAGTTTGCCTATCCATTGGTGAGTGCCGATCAGCCTCAACTAGCGTTATTGTGCCATACGGCCAGCTCACCGGAGGTCTTGGCGAACCTTCTGAGGCAGGAAGACTTAAGACCAGCCCTTGATTTTGCTGCAACGATAGACTACCGGGAATTTATCCCTCACATGGAACCAGAGTTGAATCTGTATGATCTTTTAGAAAGTCTTTCAGGGAAATACCCACTGGCGATTGCGACCAATCGTGGGAAAAGTATTCTATCAATTCTTGATCATTTTGACTTGAAAGATTATTTTAGCGTTGTTGTGACCAGTCATGATGTTAAACGACCAAAACCGGCTCCCGATATGCTCTATCTGGCGGCGGAAAAGCTGGAAATAAAGCCTGAGAATTGCCTGTTTATCGGCGATTCAGAACTGGATAAATCAGCTGCTATGGAAGCGAATATTCAGTTTGCCGGTTATGGAGGAGGGGTCTCAGGGATGATTTCGTTATCGAATCATTTGGAATTGTTGGATTATCTATGATGCTTCGAAACTAAAGTACTTTTTATTATTCAGCTTTTGTAAAGTATTCTCTGTGTCTCAGCGCCTCTGTGGTAACTCTTTTCCCACATTATTCTCGCTTCAATTTACAGGAAAACAAAAAAACAAAAACTATCACGGCAAAAATATTGATACCAAAGGCAGTGATAGTCGGCGGAAGTCCAGTTTGGACTTGGCAATACCCTCCTAAAGTGAAATTGAAATTGAAGTTCTTCATCCCCTCCAGAAAACTGATTCTGATGCCAAGCAATAATCCGGAGATATACGAATAATAAAGTCCATTGAGAGCAAAATAGGGTATTTGAAGAAGTTGAACGACCAGCGATAGGTTGAGACCTGCCGCTTTGTTTTTCCAGAGTAGAACCCCAGCTATAATGCTGAGGATAAATGGGATCAGATAGACCGACAGAAAAATGACAAACTTCAGGTTATCCAGGACGTGAGTCATCCGATAGGTCATGATGACCAAACCCCAACTACCACCAAATATTTCAATCGCAGCAATAAGCTTCAGAAGCAGATTCAAAACCATCCCGTTTCTACTGAGAGTTAATTAAAAAATCCCCGGCAGCCAAGGCTGCCGGGGCACATGAGAGGAGAGAGAGTCTTCTCACGAACAGACTGTTATTTTTTCATTGTCGGTGCATTTTTTGCCATGTTATGAAGCATTTTATTCATGAGCTCATTATGTTGCTTGAAGTCGAGCTTACCGTCTTCACTGACTTTCTTCCATAGCTCTTCCTGACTCATGTTCTGGTGACAACCCATACAAGTACCGGTGCGCATGAAGGTGTCAATCTCCTTCTTGTTGAAAGCACGGCTGAGTGGCCAGTGACTACCAACTGTTGCCAACTGGACTCCCTCACGGGTGACAATTTGTGACCAGTCAAAATCGAGTTTTGGAATAGCTTGAATCTGTACAGTGTATTTTTTGGGAATGATTTTCCCGGTTTTTGCATCGATCAGGTCTTCAACAACATCCTTATTTTGACCAAGACCGAAGGTGCCATCGCCAAGACCAAGTCCCGCCACTTTTGAGTTTCCATGACAACTCTCGCAGGTGCGGGCTTTACGTTGTGCTGTATGGGGTTGAACCGGAGACATGTCAATTGCCAGTGGAATATGCTCCTGTCCAACATGCTTGGCTTCGTCCGGGGCATCGGCAATAACATTATTTGCAATCACTTCACCGGTATCGTCAATGACCGTATAAACCACCTGGCAACCAGGCATCAATGGAGTGACTCGGCCTTCACCGTTGATCCCAAGAACCGGATCTTCCCAACGCAAGTAGGAACGTTTTTCCATCGGTTTTCCGGAAGTGAAAATTCCTTTGTCACCCAGTTTTGATTCGGCAGTTTGACCATGGGAATCGTGATCGTTTCCTGATGCGATCCAGTCAGTTCCACCTTTTTGTTTACCATTTTTATCATTGCTGTAGTCAACCTTGACATGACAGCCATAACACTGTGGAGCCCATGAAGCGTGACAACTGTAACACTCCATTTTCTCAAGGTGACCACTGACGGCCATCATAGCGACCTGGGCATCTGCATTTTTCCACTTTTTATTGACAGCGAGCCCTTTGAGCGCTGGGACTTCAAAGTCATTTCCAGTAGCCGAGTGGACAATTACCTTGTCACCGCGACGGATAACATTGCCCAATGGGTTCCCACGTGCTGAAATCAGGAATCCGTCTTCTGCCTTATAGGGATAGCCGAACTGCTGACCGGTAATCAGCAACTTCTCGGCCACACCGCGGGGTTCTGTTTGGGCTTTTTTACCAAATTCATCACCGTAGCCAACGGGAAGTTCCCAAGGATATTGTTTTGGGGTGCCGTGACAATCGGTACATTCGATTTCAACCTGACCCATGGTTGTGCCATGAATGTTACCATCACCGTGCATGTCAATACTGGTGTGACAATCTTGACAGAGCAGACCGCCATTTGGATTCCCTTCACGACTTTTTTGTTGGTGATGCAAATCGTCAGATACAAACATATATTTTTTGGTATGCAGTTTCGGCTGAGTGTTTCCCTCTTTATCATAAGGTGAGCCGTATGGAAATTCCATCAGCCCCTGGAACGAAACACCGATACGCTTACCACGGTTGTGACATGAATTACAGGTTTCAACCGGAATGCCGCCAGTTTTGCGGTTGCCGACGATCCGGTGCTTGAGCATGTGTCCTTTTTCGTCAGCTTTAATACTCTTATCTTTGCCTTCGTAATAGCCGTCATTGCTGTAGAGAATATGGCAGGCAGAACAACCCATGCCGCGATAATCACCACGTTTTTCCCGGCCACGGACACCGATATGACAACGGTTGCAATCCTGGCGCTGATAGGCAAA
>JAGGWI010000201.1 GCA_021157505.1 Desulfuromusa sp.
CTTTTTTTCTTCTTTTTAAAAATCACTCGCTATCCAATTTTTCTACTTGTGTCCCGAGCAACGGGGCGTAGTTATATCCAATCAGACCCAGCACGTCAACTCTTTTTTAAAGTTTTTTTCGGTTTTTTCTCAGTATCGGGTAACCATCTGATTTGGCGTTATTATTCACCTAATCTCTCGACGGAAAAACCGGCAATGCGACTCTTTTCAATCTGGACAATACACTTTTTTTTCGAGAAGCACATCCAGATCGACATCGATCACCTTTTCATCATCCAAAGAAACAGCACAATGAAGCCAGCGGCCTCGAGTGAAATTACACCACCTCAATGATATAGTAATTTTTTTTGCCCTTCTGTATCAGCAGATATGAGCCGTTAATCAGGTCAGCCCCGGTCACCAGATATTCCGGATCGGTCAGCTTCGCCTTATTCAAGCTGAGCCCGTTTCCCTTTATCGTACGCCGCAACTCACCCTTAGATGGGAAAGTTGCTGTTTCCGTGGCGAGCAGTTCTACAAGCGGCACCCCGGCCTCGAGCTTGGTACGGTCTATTTCATAAGTCGGCACACCCTCAAACACCGACAGAAAGGTCGCCTTGTCGAGGTTTGCCAGGCTTTCTGTCGTGGCTTTACCAAAAAGAATCTCAGAAGCTTCCACAGCTTTGTTGTATTCGGCTTCATCGTGAACCATGCAGGTGACTTCTTTTGCAAGACGCTTCTGCAACGGTCGCAGGTGCGGCGCAGCGCCCTGTTCTTTGACCAGTACTGCCACTTCTTCTTTGCTTAAGAGCGTGAAGATTTTAATGTACTTCTCGGCATCAGCGTCAGAGACATTAAGCCAGAACTGGTAGAATTTGTACGGTGTCGTCAACTTCGAGTCGAGCCAGACGTTGCCGCTTTCGGTTTTGCCGAACTTGCCACCGTCCGCCTTGGTGATAAGCGGACAGGTCAGGGCAAAAGCTTCACCGCTTTCCTTGCGGCGGATAAGCTCTGTCCCGGTAGTGATATTCCCCCATTGGTCCGAGCCGCCCATCTGCAACTTGCAGTTCTTCTCACGGTACAGATGTAAAAAATCGGTCCCCTGAACCAACTGATAGGTAAATTCGGTAAAGGACAAGCCCATCTTGGACCCTTCTCCGAGACGTTTTTTGACACTGTCCTTGGACATCATATAATTGACCGTAATATGCTTGCCGATATCGCGGATAAACTCCAAAAAACTGAAATTTTTCATCCAATCGTAATTATTGACCAGTTCGGCGGCATTGGCGGCATCCGATTCAAAATCGAGAAACTTCGCCAACTGTTTTTTCAAACATGCCTCGTTATGCCGGAGCGTCTGCTCGTCGAGCAGATTCCGCTCTGTCGACTTCCCCGACGGATCACCGATCATGCCGGTCGCCCCGCCGACCAGCGCCAGCGGTTTATGGCCGGCGATCTGGAAATGTTTAAGCATCATCACGCTGACCAGGTGGCCGATATGCAGGGAATCGGCAGTCGGGTCGATCCCGACGTAGGCCGATGTCATTTCTTTTTGAAGCTGTTCTTCCGTTCCGGGCATGATGTCGTGGATCATGCCACGCCAAGTCAATTCTTCGATAAAATTCATTTTTAATACTTATCTATTCAGTGGGTTTGGGTTTACGCTGGTCTCATCCGCAGCGGCAGCCACCTCAATTATCCAGCGCTGCCTCAAGAACCTTCTTGGATGCGCTCTATCGTCTCACAGTGGCCGGTCTTTTCGTTAATAGTCAACAACACCCCGCAAAGAAGCGGTGCTTTTTTCGCCACCTCAAGCCGAACCGGCATTTGCGTCAGAAACCGGCTCAGCGCTGCCTCCTTCTGATTACCAATGATAGCATCCTGACTTCCGGACATACCGACATCGGTTAAATAACCGGTTCCACCAGCCAAAATCCGCTCATCAGCCGTTTGCACATGGGTATGAGTTCCGATCACAGCAGAAACCTGCCCATCCAGGTAAAATCCAAGTGCTTGTTTTTCACTCGTGGCTTCGGCATGAAAATCAACCATGATAATCGGGGTGGTTTGCTTCAGTTCAGCTATCAGTGAATCAGCAGCACGAAAAGGGCAATCGAGATTTTTCATGAATACCCGCCCTTCGAGGTTCAATATACCAACCTTGATTCCAGCTGCTGTTTCATAAACACCGCTGCCCCGGCCTGGAAGCCCCGGTGGATAATTTGCCGGGCGCAACAGCCGAGATTCACGATCCAGCACCGGCATTATTTCTTTTTTATCCCAGATGTGATTTCCACTGGTCACAACATCGACACCAGAATCAAATAATTCACGCAAAACAGAGGCTGTCAAACCATATCCGGCTGCACCGTTTTCACCATTGGCAACAACAAGATCAACCAGATGCCGATCTATCAACCGATCAAGGTGATCAACCAAGGTCTTTCTCCCTGCTCGCCCAACAATATCACCAATAAATAATAATCTCACAGAATACTCCAAATATGAAATCAGGACTCGAGCCACAATTTCCTCCACTAGGGGAAAAGTAGCACGAGCCCTGTTTTGTCCTTTTTATATAAATAATCAGCAGCCAATAGATAAAGATGGCTAAGCAAAAAATTTGTCCTACAAGGCGTAGTGGTTTTTCAGGGGTGAAGACCTACATAGAGTAGGTCGAGATCCTGAAAAAACGCTGCAACACCGTAGGGCGAGTTTTTTTTGCGACGCCATCTTACTTGGCGTATTCTACAGCTCGAGTCTCACGGATCACATTGACCCGGATCTGACCGGGGTAGGTCATCTCCTGTTCAATTTTGCTGGCAATATCCTTCGCCAACACATGTGAATATTCGTCCGTAACCTGATCGCTGGAGACCATAACCCTGATTTCACGACCTGCCTGAATAGCGAAACAGCCGGTCACCCCATCAAAAGAGGTGCCAATCTGCTCCAGCTCTCGCAACCGCTTGACGTAAGTCTCCAGAGTCTCCCTGCGAGCACCCGGCCGGGCACCAGACAGCGCATCTGCGGCCTGCGTCAAGATAGCAAGAACTGTTTCCGGTTTTTCATCCTCATGATGGGCGGCAATAGCATGGACAATATTGGGTGCCTCGCCATACTTACGCGCCAGATCGCCACCATTGACCGCGTGCGAACCTTCCATTTCATGACTGACCGCCTTGCCGATATCGTGAAGCAACCCAGCTCGCTTTGCCTGTTTCACGTTAATTCCCAACTCAGCCGCCATCATACCACAGAGAAAAGCGACCTCAATCGAATGAACCAGCACATTCTGCCCGTAGGAGGTTCGATACTTGAGCATCCCCAGCAGCTTGATAATCTCTGGATGGATACCGTGCACTCCAACATCAAAGGTTGCCTGTTCACCCGCCTGACGGATTGTTTCGTCAACCTCCTCCTGCGCTTTTTCAACCAACTCTTCAATCCGTGCCGGATGGATTCGGCCATCAGCAATCAGTCGTTCCAAAGAAATTTTTGCAACCTCTCTGCGTACCGGATTAAACCCCGAGATCACAACCGCTTCAGGGGTATCATCAATAATCAAATCAATTCCGGTTGCTGCCTCAATGGCACGGATATTCCGCCCCTCTCGGCCAATAATGCGCCCTTTCATCTCGTCCGAAGGGAGAGGGACAACGCTGACGGTCTTTTCTGCGACAAAATCCCCGGCATAGCGTTGAATCGCTAAGGCCATAATTTTTTTGGCCTTTTTATCAGCGGTCTCATGCGCTTCTTCCTCAATCTTCTTGATTCCCTTAGCGGCATCATGACGCGCCTCACTCAGCATTGATTCCACTAACTGCTGCTTAGCCTGTTCACCACTCATCCCGGAAATATCTTCCAACTTCTCACGTTGCACAACATAGAGCTGGTCAAGCTCACCACTCTTTTTTTGCAGCTGCTCGCTTTGCTGGCGCTGTTGATTTTCTCGCTGACTCAACTCTTCACCCCTCTTCTCAAGGAGGTCTTGCTTACGTTCAAAATTTTCTTCTTTTTGCTGTAAGCGGTGTTCTTGAACCTGAAACTCTTTACGCAGTTCCCTGGATTCCTGTTCCCAATCGGCCTTTGCCTGAAGAGCCACATCCTTAGCTTGGATAGTGGCCTCTTTGCGGAGATTGTCAGCCTCTTTCTTGGCATCACTCACCAATTTTTCAGCTTCCGTCTTAGCATTGTTGATTTTTGACTCGGAGAGCTTACGCCGTAAAAGCATGCCGAGACAAACACCCACCGTCAAAGCGGCCAGGATGAATATAAGTGTCAAGATATCAGTTTGCACAGTAGTATCCTCTCTTTGCAGAGTTATAATAAACCCGCCAGCTTAAATATGGCAGGGAATGAATTTTGTTTCGGTTACAATGTAATCCAGCGCCTGATCATGAGTCTCAATGGGCAACGAGTCATGGAGTTGAAGATTGAAACAAAGTCCGACAGAAATAGTCCCTGCGGGTTTGTCAACTAACAGACGATCATAAAAACCACGCCCATAGCCAAGACGATAACCCCGCAAATCAAAAGCAACACCAGGAACCATAAGCAGATCAAGCCCAGCTATAGAAATCTGCTCCGCTGATACTGGTTCGGCGACCCCAAAAGCCCCTCGTACCAGTTCATCAAGGGTGCAGACCTCAAAAAAACCGAGTTCATCCCCCGTAACCCGGGGATAATAAACTCTCTTATCAAGTGTCTTCGCAACTGCAAAAATTTGTTCTGTTGCCACTTCATTGTTAATCGGACTGTAGAGAGCTAAAGATTTTGCCCGGACAAAACATTCAGAAGCAATCAATTGTTGCTGAATCTGCTGGCTTGCACGGGAATGTGCTGACGAATCAAGCTGCTTACGGCAATCCAAAAACTGTTTACGGATGATTACTTTTCCCATAGCACAACACCCAAAAGATGACTAACAGGGTTCTCAGAACAAAAGGAGGGGCATAAAAGGGGGGTGAAATAGACTATTGAATGCAAATCCAAATCTGGCTTGACTTAGATGGAAACCATCTATACCTGAAACTTGAAGATATGCTCTCCATCAATCAACCGAGAATATCCATACCATTAAAATAAAAATTCAGGTGGACTGCAACGCCCTGCTGGTAGCAAGGACTTAAACACCTCATAAACAAGGTGAGAGTCTATACTTTATTTATGCCGTACCAATTTATTTAAAAACCCACAATGCTGGGGTATGAACAATTATCGATATGCTATGCTGACGCTGATAGTACATTGAAATTATCAGCTTTAGCAACCAGAATTATCAGCTACAACCTGTTCTAAAGAATCAACCAGCCGCTGCAGGCGGATATCCTGCTGTGCCGCATTCGGGTTCTCCTGATCCAGCAGTTGCAAGTATTGGCCAGCCAGATTCAGTAAAGTTAAAACGGTCAAGTCTCTGGTATCAACAGACCTGCCAGTGGCTGTCTCAGCTAACTTCGCTTCAATAAATTCAACCACCCTCTGAACCTCAGTCTCCGATTCCTGACTGCGTAAACTGTATTCTCGACCCAGGATTTTGATCTGAACTGTGGGATTCAAGTTTCCTCCAGTTGGACATTATCGAGCCGCTCAAGAATCCGGTCAATCTCGCTGACAAGATGATTACGTTCCTCTTGCCACTGCAGCTTCTCCGTCTGCAGAGAGACATTTTTAGACTTCAGATCACGATTCTGCTCAAGCAATGTTTCGATAGCACCCTCTAACCGATCCAGAATTGCCATTTTAAAATATCCCTATCCAAGTTTTCAATTGCTGATCGTCAGTCACTCTGATTGCTGTCAAATAATACCGAAACAAACATTTCAGCATCAAAAGGACGCAAATCCTCCAACTGTTCCCCAATCCCGATAAAACGTACTGGCACCTGCATCTCTGCAGCAATAGCAACAACAATCCCCCCCTTGGCAGTGCCATCAAGTTTTGTCAGCGCGATTCCATCCAATGGGACCGCCTGATTAAACAGTTTAGCTTGCGTCAAAGCATTTTGACCGGTGGTTGCATCAAGAACCAGAAGAACCTCGTGTGGAGCCCCGGGAATCTCCCGGTCCAGAACCCGACGAATCTTCTTCAACTCTTCCATCAGATTAACTTTAGTATGCAACCGCCCTGCCGTATCAAGCAAGAGAATATCAGCTTTCCGAGCAACGGCAGCTTTAGCTGCGTCAAAAGCCACTGCGCCAGGGTCGGCCCCTTCAGTATGACAAATCATCTCAACCTCAGCCCGGTCAGCCCAGATTTGCAACTGCTCTGCTGCAGCCGCACGAAAAGTATCTCCAGCACCGAGAATAACTTTTTTACCCGACTGGGCAAACTGATTTGCCAGTTTGCCAATTGTTGTGGTTTTACCGACACCATTGACGCCGATAACCATGATGACAAACGGTGATGCACTCGCGACATCCAACGGTTTACTGTCAAACGCCAAGATTTTTTTCAGCTCCGCCATCAGCAACTGTCGCACCTGGTCAGGAGAAACCAGTTCACCTTTTTCTTGACTGGCTTCAATTGATTTTATCAGTTGCTGCGTCGTCGACATTCCTAAATCAGCAGTAATGAGGATTTCTTCCAACTCTTCGATTAAATCCTCGTCAATCACTGCCCGGCCACGCAATAAACTGTCTACCCGACCCACCAACGAAGATTGAGTCATGGACAGACCACGTTTGAAGCGTTCAAATAACCCCTGGGTGGGGTCCAACTCTGCCGTTTTTTCTGGCTCGGGTTCTTCCTCTGACTCTACTACCGGCCCTGACTCAACCGTAGCTGACTCCTCAGCCTTGAAAAAATCATCAACCTCCCCTCCTGCTGGCTCAACCCCGGGTTCAGGTTGTTTGGGTTTTCTAAAGATTTTTAGAAGTAGCAGGGCAAACAGGAGAACAACAACAGTTATGCCGAGATATAAAATGCCAAAGGCCGCCAGTGGCCGATATTCTTCAGGAACACCAACAGCAGCCAGTAAGGGTGACAGATCTGTAACAAAAGTATTGAGCCACTCGATCACAGCAGCCCAGTTCAAGCTTTTAAACCATTCCATAAATTTCAAATCCTTGACGGTTTGTGAATAAAATATTTTCTCTAGGAGACTGTCGGACGATACAGACTGAAGCGAAAATTCGGAGGTTTGAGAACAGTTTTTAGCTCGTTTGCAGGCTCATAGCCATAGCTATGGGGCAAAAAGGAGCTGAAAAATGAGTCAAACAAACGGATTTGCAGCCAGTTTATAGATAGTCCGACAGCCTCCTAGAATCAGTTGAATTCAAATTCACTGCGCAACTCATCAACGCAGCGACCCATTCTATAGGTTGCACGCGCAGCAATTGCCTCCGGCCCCAAC
>JAGGWI010000099.1 GCA_021157505.1 Desulfuromusa sp.
GCAGAACAGGGTGATTTTGTCACCGTCGACAAGGTGCTGAAAAGCAAGGCAGAGTGGCAACAGCTATTAACTTCAGAGCAGTACCACGTTTTGCGTGAAGAAGGGACTGAACGGGCCTTTACCGGAGCTCTACTGAAAAATAAAGAGCATGGTGTCTACCGCTGTGCAGCCTGTGGGAATGATCTGTACCTCTCTGCGACTAAGTTCGATTCTGGCACTGGCTGGCCAAGTTACTATGAAGCGATTGCCAAAGAGAATGTTCTGATTCGGGAAGATCGCAGCTTTTTCACGACCCGCAATGAGCTGATCTGCAGCCGTTGTGAGTCCCACCTGGGGCATGTTTTTGATGATGGCCCGCCACCGACCGGCAAACGTCATTGTATCAATTCGCTGTCGCTGGAATTTAAGCAACTGAATCAATAGATTTTTTCGGGAGTCAATCATGCAAAAAATATTTATTCTGCTTTTTTGTCTGCTGGTTCCGCTGACAAGTAATACTTTTGCGGCGACAGACAGAGCTATTTTTGCCGGGGGCTGTTTCTGGTGTATGGAGTCCCCATTTGAAAAGCTGGATGGGGTCAGTGAAGTGATTTCCGGTTATACCGGAGGAACACAGCTGAACCCGACCTATCAGGGAGTTTCTGCTGGAGGGACCGGACATACCGAAGCGGTAGAAGTTTATTATGATCCACAGCAGGTTTCTTACGAAAAGCTGCTTGAAGTATTCTGGATGCAGATTGATCCGACCGATGCCGATGGGCAGTTTGTTGACCGTGGAACCCAGTATCGCAGCGGAATTTTCTATCTCAATCCGGAACAGAAACAGCTGGCAGAAGTATCAAAACAGCAGTTGGGAGAATCCGACCGTTTCAATAAACCGATTGTGACTGAAATAACTGCAGCGGAGAAATTTTATCCAGCAGAAGAATACCATCAGGATTATCACAGTAAAAATCCAATTCGTTATTGGTACTACCGGGGTGGTTCCGGACGAGATGATTTTCTCGACAAGGTATGGGGCAAGGATCGTCAGAAATAATTAAAAGGCCGATAGTTTTCGGGGGACATGTACTTGTTACGTGTCCCCCGAAAACGAAAGTCATGGGGTTGCACCCTTGCTCGTCTCTTTGTCCGCCTATGGCGGATTCCCTCCAGTGTCAATACAGCAACGCTCGACTAATACGGTCCATATTCCAGAATATTTGCTGGACAGTTATCGCAACCTGCATTACAGTAACTGTCATTACTGAAATATAAAAAGGGGATGGGTGAGCTTGTTATGAGATTTTACAATCGAGAAAAAGAACTCGAACTGCTGCGACGGATTGAAAAAACGTCACAGCAGTCATCCAAGATGACGGTTATTGTCGGACGCCGGAGAATCGGCAAAACCAAACTGATTCAAAAAGCATTCGACCATAAACTCTATTTCTTTGTCGCCAAAAAGAATGAAACCCTGCTTTGTGAAGAATTTACTACAATCATTCAAGACAGCCTGAACATCAAGGTTCATGGTCAATTTATTAAGTTCAAGGATCTGTTTGAGTTCCTTCTCGAACAATCAAAAACTCGCCCATTTACTCTGGTTATTGATGAATTTCAAGAATTTTTAAGTATTAATGACAGCCTTTATTCTGAAATGCAAAATATCTGGGACACATACAAAGACAGCTCAAAAATGAATTTGGTTTTAAGCGGTTCTATTTATTCTCTTATGAACCGAATATTCGAAGATAAAAAGGAACCGTTGTTTGGACGGGCCGATCACAAAATTCATCTGAAACCTTTTTCAATTACGACTATAAAAGAGATCCTGCGGGAAAATTCCCCTGGATTCAGTCCCGATGATTTGCTGTCCTTCTATATTTTAACCGGAGGGATAGCCAAATATATTGAGATATTTGTTGATCATAAGGCCTTTACCCTGAATGATCAGTTGGATCTTATTTTTGATGAATATTCTCTCTTTTTGGAGGAGGGGAAAAATCTTTTGATTGAAGAATTTGGCAAAGACTACACCACCTATTTTTCAATCTTATCCCTTATTTCTTCATCAAAAACCACAAGGAGTGAAATTGAAGGAACTTTGGAGAAAAATGTTGGTGGTTATCTTGACAGGCTTGAGAATGAATACACCATCATCACAAAGGTAAAGCCGATTTTTGCTAAACCTGGTAGCCGAACGGTGAAATATGAAATTATTGATAATTTCTTTAATTTTTGGTTCCGGTTTGTATATAAGTATAAAAGTGCCATAGAAATCGAAAATTATCCTTATGTCAAAGATATTGTATTAAGAGATTATTCGACCTATAGCGGCCATTTTTTAGAGAAGTTTTTTATTGAAAAGCTGAAGTTGACTCATGATTTTTCAATGATAGGAACGTACTGGGAAAAAAAGAACCTCAATGAAATTGATATTGTGGCCGTTAACGACGAGTTAAAAACAATACTCATCGCCGAAGTCAAAAGAAATATGGATAAGATCAACCTACATCAACTCAAAAATAAAGCAGCAAAACTGCTGATCAAGTATCCAGAGTACAAGGTGAAATTTATTGGTTATTCCTTGGAGGATATGTAGAGCGTTATGGCTTTATACTGATACTACCGCACCTTCTTCCGTCCCTTTGGCGCCCGTCTCCTTCGAGTTCTTATTTCCGGAATTTCGGTAACAACGGCAGCAGACTGCAGCTCTTCTTTGGTCTTTGCTGCACTGACATTGATACAGCGATCGATCAAGCGGGTTCCATCAAGCATATTGATCGCTTCTCTGGTTTCCGCATCATTCGACATGCAGACAAAAGCAACTCCTTTAAATTGTCCGCTCTGTTGATCGTTCACCATATTGATGGAGCGAACTTTTCCGCAAACTGAGAAGAGTTTATGCAGATCTTCTTCAGTTGCCTCAAAAGAGATCTCGCTGACAAAAATATCTTTAATTTTATTCCTGGTTTTGTTTTTCATTTTAGAATCCTGTCTGATATGGTGAATCGTAACGAGAACTCAGATTGGTTACGAGTGCAGATTGCCCAATTATTCATCGACTGCTGTTAGCTTTACTCCCTTTTCAAAAGCTCCCGATACCTCTTCGGGCCGTTCCAGAGAAATTCGTCCCAGTTTTCCAGACCTCAGTTCACGTAGCAGCAATTCAGCCGCGCGATGCAGGTCAACATCACCCCCCTTGATCAGACAGCCACGACGACGCCCGATCTCCACAACAGTTTCCAATGGGGTTTCCGGTAATTCTGATAATTTATAGCGCTGTAGCAACAGGGCTGGATACTTCTCAGCCAGATATTGAGCGGTCGTTAGACCAACCTCAAGGGTGTCAAAAGCATTATCACCGATTGCACCACTGGCAGCCAGCCTGCCAGCACCAGCCAGGTTATCCAACACCGGCCAGAGAATCCCAGGAGTGTCGGAAAGGAGAATACCATTGCGCAGATCGATCTGCTGAGGGCAAGTGGTAATAGCCGGTTTATCACCAACCCGAGCTATTTTCTTTCCGGCTAGAGTATTGATCAGTGTCGACTTTCCGACATTGGGGATTCCAACCACCAGCACCCTTAACGGCTTTTTTGCTTTGGTACGCGCCGGGAGAAGTTTGCGGCAAAGTTTCGGGATCAGACCAACATCGCGCCGATTTGTAGATTCAAGCGGAATCGCCTTGACCCCCTGCTGCTTCTCAAGAAACTCAACCCATCTTTTGGTCACTGTGGGGTCGGCAAGATCACTTTTATTCAGAATTTTGATACAGAGTTTATCTCCGCGTAAACGTTCCAATAGCGGATTGGCGCTACTGGCTGGAAGCCGGGCATCAAGAACTTCAATCACCAGATCTATTTTGGGCAGGATCTCAATAATCTGCGCCCGGGCTTTTTTCATGTGCCCCGGATACCAGTCAATAATCATTTTTTCTCTTCTGTAGGGGCGCTGCTTGCCGCGCCCTTCTCTGGAAACATGAACAGGGCGCAGCAAGCAGCGCCCCTACACTTATGAATAAATCATCAATTGCGCATCTTCTGAATCATCACCAGATCAGCTAAAACCAGTGCTGCCATGGTTTCGACAATCGGGACGGCCCTGGGAACGACACAGGGGTCATGACGCCCTTTGGCTTCCAGAATTGTTTCTACCCCAGAATAATCAGCGGTTTGCTGTGGCTGACCAATGGTTGCCGGTGGTTTGAATGCGACCCGGAAGTAAACCGGTTCACCATTGGAGATACCACCCTGTACGCCACCACTGTTATTGGTTGTGGTACCAAGTCTATCCCCCTTTTTAACAAAGGGATCGTTGTGAGCCGAACCACGCATCCGCGCACCAGAAAAGCCGGAACCGATTTCAAAACCCTTGGTGGCCGGAAGTGACAACATCGCATGGGCCAGCTTTGCTTCCAAGCGATCAAAGATCGGTTCTCCCAAACCAACCGGAAGATTACGGCAGACACAACTGACCACTCCACCGACTGAATCTTTCGCTTCGCGGGCAGCCACGATCTCAGCGGTCATCTTTTCGGCAGCCTCAGAATCAGGACAACGAATTTCATTGCTATCAACTTCTGTCCTGGTGAGCGTTTCCATATCAACATTGTTGCTGTCATGGTCACCAACAGAACTGACCCAGGCAACGATTTCAATCCCATACTCTTCTAGCAGATATTTTTCAGCAATAGCTCCTGCCGCGACTCGACCAATCGTTTCTCTAGCGCTGGAGCGACCACCTCCACTGGAGGCATGAATCCCATATTTCATCTGGTAAGTATAGTCGGCATGTGAAGGACGCGGGATTTGGCTCATCTCACCGTAGTCCCCCGGCCGTTGATCCTTATTTTTAACCAGCATGCCAATCGGAGTGCCCAGAGTCAGTCCATTTTCAATCCCGGAAAGAATCTGCACCTGATCGGCTTCATCCCTCTCGGTGCCAAGTTTATTGCCACCCGGCCTACGGCGATCAAGTTGCACTTGGATATCTGCTGCCGATAATGACATCCGTGGCGGGACACCATCAACAACAACACCGACCCCGGCACAGTGGGATTCACCAAAAGTACTGATTCTGAACATACGTCCAA
>JAGGWI010000253.1 GCA_021157505.1 Desulfuromusa sp.
ATGACAAATCAGAAGAAAGACCCATCAACGAAAAAAGCTGATCGCGGAAGGCTCGCTCTGGCGTCGAAAGAGGCGCGCTCCAATCGTATCGTCACTTTTGTGACTGATCGCCAATTAGAAGCTTTGGCACAAATGGCCGTAGAAGATAGCCGCACGCTATCGTCCCTTGTGCAAATAATGATTACACAACACTTGAAACACAACTCAAACAACCACAAAGGAGAAGTACAATGAAGACAATGACTTTGTACAGACAAACAGCACGTGTAATGAAGCTTGCCATCGTTGCCTTTGCCGCGACAGCGTTGCTTAGCACTGGGGTCTGTGTAAACAACGCCTTGGCTAAAAAGGGAGGGTCGCCTACCGGGGCGTATTCCGACCAAAGTGTCTATTACCCCGGAACAGAGGAATTGGCCCCAGATGAGATGCGGGTCATCGCCGTCGGCTCCGGTATGCCAATGCCACGGCTCAAGCAGGCGGCTGCTTGTTTCTTGATCGAGTTGGGCAACGGTGACAAGTTCATCTTCGATATGGGCAACGGATCTTTCGAGCGAATCCATGCTCTCGGTATTTCACTGGACTATCTGGACAAGGTCTTTATCACGCATCCACATATGGATCACATGGCTGATCTGGCAACGTTCTACATGACCGGCCCTCAAAACAACCGTTCGGTGCCCCTGCGAGTATGGGGTCCGGGAGGTGGAGGCATGCGCTCGGAGTGGAGCTTCAAGACTTCTATGGACCACATGGAGAAGACGTGGGCCTGGATGAAGGGTACGCTGGCCGGTCTCATCGACACCACAGCGTTCAAACTCGAGGTTACAGAGTACGACTGGACGAAGGTCAACAATATCATATACGAGGACAACGGTGTCGTGATCAGGAGCCTCCCTGCGATTCACCTCGAAGGAACCGCCAGTTTTATCCTGGAATGGAATGGCCTCAAACTGGCGTTCTCGGGCGATACGCTCCCAAACAAGTGGTGGATAGAGCATACTCAGGGTGTTGACATCTCAATCCACGAGTGTTTCTTTACGCCCGCAATGGCCATGGAAAAATGGAAGTTCTCCAGTATGGAGGCAATAAACGCAGTGACGACCGTTCATTCAAATCCCCAATATTTCGCAAAGGTAATGGCCATGACAAATCCGAAGCATGCGGTTGCCTACCACTTCCAGAACGACTTCGATACGCTACCGATCATCATGGATGCCGTCCAGGAGATCTATGACGGCCCAGTGGACTATGCACAGGACTTCATGGTGTGGAACGTCACCAAGGAAGGGACGCGTACACGGATGGCTGTGGTTAATCCGGAAGGCTATCCGCCGGCACCGCTTGAGGAGAAAAGTATTGAGGCCGGTGGGGATCGCTATCAGACACCTGATTCGGTGTTGGCGGGATGGCCAAAAGAGTTCGATGCAGTGGCCGAGAAGATTTATACCGATTTCAATAAAGAACAAGGGACGGACTACAAGTTTCAGTTGAAGAAGTAAGTGGTTAAGCTACGACACAGGGTCATAAGTGGCTATTTTATATAGCCGAGGGGTTGTCTCAGAGAAGGGACAACCCCTTGTCAATTAAGAGAATGGATAGACAAATTAGCGGTTGGCGCTGAGTTGATTGTGGACTTCGGCAATAAAGATAAAGTCATCCTGGTCTTTCATGATGTCATCAACGCCAGACTGCTTGTTGGTGCCCAAAGACATCCTGTGATCAATAAAATCAATAAATGGAATTAAGCTAGGGGTTTTGCTGATGTCATTAGAATGTCGATTTTTTCTGTTCCTGTTTGCCCTCTTTCTACCAACAATTGCCTGCGCTGATTGGATTAATTTTTCCGGCGCAGAAAACGCCCCCAATATCGCCGAAATCTATGTCGAGAAGGATCGTGTTCGGATTCAAATTGAAGTATTTGTTGAGGATCTGGACATTTTTGAGGAATTGATCCCTGCGGACTTCTTTTCCAAACCGGTCCCCGGACGCCCAGGCCTGAAGAAACGCCAGCAAATGTTCGCTGAGAATGTTCTTCAGGTTATCACCGACCAAGGCAAAAAGCTGGCGGTCACCTTCGACCTGGTGGAACCGCGGCTGCGCGTTGTGCGTCCGTCCCCCTTTGCCGGCCTGATCAGCCCCTACACCCGCCGGCCAATCCCCGGCCCACCTGAAGACAAGCGGGTGCTCTATGCCGAGCTGAGCTATCCCTTCGAAGGGCAACCAAAAACGTTAAAATTTGTCCCACCCCTCGATGAAAATGGTCTTCCCAAAGCATCTATCGGTTTCCTATGCAATCATGGCGGGGTGACAGTCGTTGATTTTCGCGCCCTGGTTCCGGCGGTCCTCAATCTCGACTGGGACGATCCCTGGTATTCAGAATTCGACAAGAAGTCGATGCAACGCAAGATCGGTAGCGGTATGCGCACCTTCCTCTATATCGAACCCTTTGAGGTGCGCAACGAGATCCTGGTGCGGATCAAGGATATGATGACCTGGGTCGATTTCGACCTGAAGGGCGACGACTACATCGAAGAAGATGAGTTCAACCGGGTGCGTGAGCAGGTCGGGCAGTTCTTCCTCGATCGGGAGAACGTGCTGATCGATGGCAAAAGACTCAAACCAATTCTCGACCGAACCTCTTTTGTCGAATCTTCAATGCTGCGCAGCCGTTTCATTGATGCTCCCGAGCGAGTACGGCTTAATTCAGCGATGGTCGGGGTAATCATCACGTACCTGACCGATGGCATCGCACAGGAAGTCACCACCGAATGGGATCTCTTCTCTGAGCGCATCCCTAAAGTCACCGCCCGGATGACCGATCCGGTCGGTCCTTTTCCGTATGATCTGGAACCGGATGATAATGTTCTGCATTGGACCAATTATCTGAAGAACTACACGATCCCCACCGTTGAGAAAATCAATGTGGCTGAACAACACCAGGGTATTCCGGTGCCAATGGGAAGTGTAGCCTGCATTGTGTTGATCATTCCGCTGGCCTGGGGGGTGCTCCGTCGTAAGAAAGAGGGGCGCCCAGTAAAGCCTCTACTCTGGATGGTCGGACTACTTGTGGTTGGTGCGCTGGTACTGATTCCTGCCTTCCAAGTTCAGATAGGTAACAATGCCCGCGCCAGCCAGTTCTCTACTGAGGATGGTCAGGCGGTCCTCGACAGTTTACTGAAGAACGTCTACCGCTCATTCGACTTTCGTGACGAAGAAGATGTCTACGATAAACTGGCGGTCTGTGTCAGTGGCGATCTGCTCGCGGATCTCTACCTCGAACAAAGAAAGTCGCTGGTGGTAGAGCAAGCCGGCGGTGCTCAGGCAAAGGTGGAACACGTTGCCATTGAAAATGTCACCGTCAACGAATCAACCAAATACGATGGAGCCCTCGACCTCAGGGCGCAATGGACGGCATTGGGCCAGGTAGGTCACTGGGGGCATATTCATACACGCCAGAACCGATACGACGCGATTGTTACAATTAAGCCCGTTGAAGGCAGCTGGAAGATTATAGATTTGGACTTATTGGAAGAGACACGAATTGATCCGTCTGTGTCGAGATCGGCAAAGTAATGATTTCTATCTCCGACCTCAAGTTCCACTACCCCAAAAGCGAATTTCGATTTACCATACCGGAGTTCGCTGTTTCTTCTGGCGAGAAACTCGCTGTGGTTGGCCCGAGTGGATCAGGAAAGACAACTCTGCTCAACCTCCTGGCGGGCATCCTGACGCCTGACCATGGAAAAGTGCAGGTCGGAGAGGTTGCCGTTAGTGACTTGGGAGATGCTGGAAGACGTGATTTCCGCATCAGCAACATCGGCTTTGTCTTTCAGGATTTCGAACTCCTCGACTACCTCTCCATTTTTGATAATATTCTGCACCCTTACCGCATTACTGGAGCGCTTAAACTCACTGCTGAAGTGCGCCAACGTGCTGACCACCTGGCCGAGCAGATGGGTATTGCGGAGCATTTGAAGAAACCTCCCGGTGAACTTTCTCAGGGTGAGAAACAGCGTGCCGCCATCTGTCGAGCATTATTGCCCAATCCGAGCTTGATCCTTGCTGACGAAGCAACTGGCAACCTCGATCCTGCCAACAAAACCCGTATTCTTGATCTGCTCTTCAAGTCTGTCGAAGATCATGACGCAACTCTTGTTGCAGTCACGCATGACCATGAACTTCTGCCGCGTTTTGATCGTGTTGTCGACTTTCAAACATTCCAGAAAGGGGGCGGCTTATGACTGCAAGCCTCTACCTCGCCTGGCAATATGTCCGCTTCAACAAGTTCAAAACCATTATCCTGGTGGCAAGTATCACCTTGATCGCAGTGTTACCGTTGACACTGGAGATCCTATTGTCTGAGAGCGAACGGCAATTACTCAATCGTGCCGAATCAACGCCATTACTGATTGGGGCCAAAGGCAGTGCTCTGGACCTGGCGATGAACTCGCTCTATTTCGATGATGAGATTCCGGAAGCGATGACCATGGCTGCGGTCGAACGTATCTACGATACCGATCTCGCACTGCCAATCCCGCTCTATGTGCGCTTCCAGGCACGCGGCCTGCCGATTGTCGGCACTTCCTTCGATTATTTTGATTTCCGTAAGCTGTCAATCGCCCAAGGACGCTCCCTGACCATGCTTGGTGACTGCGTGCTCGGCGCCAAAGCCGCTGAGAAACTCGACCTTGGCCCGGGCGACACTCTGGTCTCTTCACCGGAGAATCTGTTCGACCTGGCTGGGGTCTATCCGCTAAAAATGAAGGTGGTCGGCGTGCTTGCGCCAAACCACTCCGCCGATGATTTGGCTGTGCTCGTCGATATCAAGACCGCTTGGGTCATTCAAGGTCTCGGTCATGGACACAAAGATGTAACACGGACCCGCGACAGTACAGTGGTACTCAAGCGCACCGAAGGCAACGTGGCCGCCAATGCCAAGCTGTTTCACTACACCGAGATCGACACGGAGAATCTTGACAGCTTCCATTTTCACGGTAACACCTCAAGTTATCCGGTCACCGCAGTCATCGCTGTGCCTCACGATGAAAAATCCGGCACTCTGTTACGCGGTCGCTACCTGAAGGGCAAGGAGCCTCATCAAATCATCCGGCCAGCCGAAGTCATCGACGGTCTGTTGCAGAACATCTTTCGCATCAGAAACGTCCTCGATGCTGTCATTGCCATCGTTGGCCTCGCCACTATTCTCACCATTGTGCTGGTCTTCACCCTCTCGTTGCGCTTGCGTCAACGAGAAGTCCAGACCATCTTTAAACTCGGCTGCCGCAAGGCGACAATTGCACGGATGCTGTTGGCAGAGGTTGGTATCATCATCCTGGCCAGTGGCGCTTTGTGTGCGGTTTTTGTCGGAGTGGTTGATAACTATGCAGAGGAATTGGTCAGGCACTTGTTTGTTGGCTGACAGTTTTGATCCTTTGATAAGGGGAGAAAGATGAATCTTATGCGACTGATTATTCTGGGCCTTTTCCTGTCGGCCTTCACCTCTTCTGCTTTTGCAGAAGACCCGTTCACCGTCTACACGGTCAACTATCCACTGGCTTACTTTGCCGAAAGAATCGGCGGCGAGCAGGTCGAGGTTGTCTTCCCGGCACCGGCAGATATTGATCCGGCCTACTGGATGCCTGACCAGAAGACCATTGCCGCCTACCAGAAAGCCGACCTGATTCTGCTCAACGGTGCCAACTACGCAAAATGGGTCAGCAAGGTCAGCTTGCCGAGCGGCAAAATGGTCAACACCTCGCGTAAGTTCAGAGAACGTTATATTGAGACAAAAGATGTGTCTACCCACACCCACGGGTCAGAAGGGGCTCACGCTCATGAAGCTCTCGCCTTCACTACCTGGTTGGATCTCCGCTTGGCCAAGCTTCAAACCGAAGCAGTTTACAAAGCCCTTGCCCGCCAACAACCAGAGAGCGAGGTGTCGTTCAAGAATAACTACCAAACTCTTGCTGACGAACTCGATGCCCTGGATCGACAGATCAGGGAGGCCGTCACCACGCAGGACAAACGGCCTCTGCTGGGCTCTCATCCGGTCTACGATTACCTGGCGGCCGGATATGGTCTAAACCTGAAGAGCGTCCACTGGGAGCCGAACGAGGCTCCCTTGATCGGGCAATGGCTCGAGTTGAAGAGTATCCGGCAAGCCCATAAGGCTGATGTCATGCTGTGGGAAGGGAAACCGATGTCACAGACCGTGACGGTTCTCGAATCGATGGGGATTAACAGTGTTGTTTTTGATCCCTGTGGAAACAGACCAGAGCAGGGAGATTTCATGACAGTCATGCAGCAGAATGTTGACGTTCTTGTAAAAACTTTCAGGTAGAAGAGCAAAGGCTTGGTGCCGCAGAGTAAAAGGTTCTACAAAAAACCAAGCTATGTTGGGAGAAAAGAGCGCGCTTCATCAATGTCATCAGTCGAGATAACCGGGAAATCCTGGAACAAGCTATTCATATAGAAGATTTTCCATAAAAAGAAGCACGAATAGGACAATGTGAGCGCTTAGCGGATAGAAGAAAAAGGACCTCTTGGATAGTATATTGAAAATGCCAGTAAATGCCAGTAAATGCCAGTAAATGCCAGTAAATGCCAGTGTAGTCAGTCAGAAACAATCTGATCAACCAAAAGTCCACTGGAACAAAACACAAGGGAGCCGAAGCTTTGAAGAGAGGAAAAACAGGGAGGCCTGCCTTAAAACAAAATGAGGTGCACTCTAATCGAGTGGTCACCTTCGTAACAGATCAACAGCTTGCCCTTCTGTTGTATCACGCAGAAGAAGAGGATCGAACTCTTTCTTCAGTCGTACGACAAATCATTACACGGAAGCTTAAACAAGACCTAGAAACCAAAGATGAGGGAGGTGGGCGGCAGGAATAAGGTGTAAAGCCTTCATGGTTATGCCGCCAGTCTGAGAGATGGACCGGCGTAGCCGGGCCTGGTAAAGCGGCGCCTTAAGTTCTAGGAGTTGTTCCATCCATCAACATTGAAGCTGGGAGAAAACATGGGCTGATCGTCACATGACCAGTCGCTTCGTGTGGATATCAAAACCGCTGCGCTATTTTTGAGCCTGTAAAGTTTTCGTGTAAAAGTAATGATGAGAAGAAGATATTCAGTGCCAAATCGTTATTTAACATCACCTTTATAAGGAGCTCGAATGAACCCGATAAAAAACATACTCGGCATTTCAATCCTTCTATTGCTTGCCACCACTCCTGCTTTCGCTGGAGGAATCTATCTCTCTGAAATAGGCACGCCGATCAGTGTCGGCACAGCGGGTGTTGCCAATGTGACCAATACGAAGGGTGCAGATTCCGTTTATACCAATCCTGCTGGAATGACGGGTATTGATAGCGTTCAGATCATAGTCGGCAGTCAGGTAGTGATACCGACGTTACGGTTTGATTCGGATATTGCGACCGCAGGCGGCAGTGATGGCGGCAACGCCGGTTCTGTCGTTTCCATTCCGAGCCTCTTCGCCGTTAAGCCCTTGAACAATGACTGGCGTTTAGGCCTTGCCATCTCTATCCCATCGGGTGGCGGTGTGAACTACGGCAAGGATTTCGTCGGTCGCTATCAGGCGCAAAAATCCGAGCTTGCTGTTATTGGCATCTCTCCCGCAGTCGCCTACCGGGTCAATGACAAACTGTCATTGGGTGCCGGAGTCTCTTTCCTTTACACCAGCATGGATCTGCATGTCGCCGTCAACCAACCTGGGCCATCATCTTCTGATGGACAGATCAAAATGGACGAACTCGATGATTGGGCCTACCAGGGATTCATCGGTGCAACATATAAAGCAACGGATCGCCTGACGTTCGGTGTGGTCTATCGCACTAAAGCCGATACTGAGCTCGAAGGCGACATCAAATTCAAAAACATTACAGTCCCACCTCTTAACGAACTGACTTCGAAGTTCAATAAAGCCCAAATCGACTTCACTTATCCACAACTGGTCAAGGTCGGCGTGAAATACAAACTAACTGACGATACAGTTTTGATGGCTGATTTCGATTGGGAAGAATGGTCAGCGTTCGGTGACACCCGTATCGGCCTCAGTGGCGACGGTTCGGCTCTTCAATCTTTTGATCGCGACTGGGATGATACCTGGCACCTTGGTTTTGCTCTGGCACATAAACTGTCTGAAAATCAGTCTATTACTGCCGGTATCGGCTACGACAGCTCACCGGTGAGTGATAGCAAGCGCACAGCAGATCTTCCGGCTGACGAACAGCTACGTCTTTCAACATCTTACGTCAGAAAAATCTCTGAACACCTCGGCATGGCGCTGGGGGGAACCTTCCTCTGGCTTGGAGAAGGCAAGATGGATCAGGTTGTCCAGGGCGAGCGTTTTAAGGGTGAGTTCAGTACCAACCACATCATCTTCCTGTCGGCGACAGTGAAGTATGTTTTTTAGAAAGGAACATTACAAATGATATTGAATTTGAAAAAAATTATTTTTTTTTTGTGCAGCAAGCACTCTAATTTCTCTTTGCGCTACGTTTGCTGTTGCAGACGAACAAGAGCGACAGGAGAATCCATCGAATCCGCTTGCCGCATCCACCAATATTGATCTGCGTGCAAAGTATCTTGACCTAGGTGACAACAACGAACGTTACCACTATTCACTTGAAGGGTCCTCCATGCTTACCCCCAAAATCAAGTTGAAGGTCGAATTGCATTACTGGGATACCGATGTCACCGGATCGAGTGAGAACGATTTTGAAACCATGGTTGTCAAACCGATCATTTTTGTCAAGGAAGCAGTCAGGAATGAAATACCATACCGAGTGGCGCTCGGGCTTGAATGGACGCATGATTTCGATAATGATGATAAGGGGATTGGTGGTGGTAGCAGCACAATTGCGCCTTTTGTCGGGATTGCGATGAAAGTTTCGGAGCAGTTGTCGCTGATCCCGCTGCTACAGCA
>JAGGWI010000292.1 GCA_021157505.1 Desulfuromusa sp.
CCCTGGTAGACTCTTATACCGCTCTGTTCAATGAAGCTCCCGTTGTTGACAAATGGACTTTCTCAACCAATGGGGTCTCGATTATGGGGCGCTATAATATCCCCTGTATCGGCTTTGGCCCCGGTCATGAAGATCAGGCTCATGCTCCGAATGAGATCACCTGGAAGGAAGAATTGGTCAAGGCTGCAGCCATGTACGCTGCAATTCCAGCCCTCTACGTGGAGAAATACGCTAAGTAATTTATAGCTGTTCAGCAAAAGCGGGACTGTCCCCGTACGGGGGCTGTCCCAAGCTTTTGCGGCGTGATCCGCTACAGTTTCAAATCCGTAAAACTGGGATATCCCCGGCGTTACAAAATGAGAGAGCAATATGGCATTGAAAATAAACCGTGTCGTTGTCGCCATAGGTGGAAACGCACTGATCAAGGATAATGAACACCTGGAAGTGTCTGATCAGCTGAAATCTGCTCAAGAAACAGCTGCGTATATTGCTGACTTTATTGCCCTTGGTTACGAAGTTGTCCTGACCCATGGTAATGGCCCGCAAGTCGGTTTTATCCTGCGGCGGTCGGAACTTGCTTTTGAGGCAGGGGAACTCCATTTTGTCCCATTGAAAAACTGCGTGGCCGACACTCAGGGGGCTATCGGTTATCAACTCCAGGAATCTCTGTACAATGCTTTTATAGACAAGGGGATAAAAAAAAGTGCCGCGACACTGGTGACAATGGTTGAAGTGGATGCCGATGATCCCTCTTTTGCCCATCCGACCAAGCCGATCGGCGTGTTTTATCCCGAAGAAAAACTGAGCTCTTTACGGAAGCAACATCCCGACTGGCACATTGTCTTACAGGATGGTCAAGGTTACCGACGTGTTGTCCCTTCCCCTCAGCCCAAGCGGGTTGTCGAAATTGAGGTGATCCGCAGCATGCTTGATGCTGGCCTTTGCATCATTGCCTCAGGTGGCGGCGGGATTCCGGTGATCGCTGACGAACAGGGGAATCTGTCAGGAGTCAATGCGGTGATTGATAAAGATCTTTCATCCGCACTGCTGGCCAATCAACTCTCTGCGGACATGCTGATCATTTTAACAGCCGTCGATAATGTCTACATCGATTTCAATAAGCCAACTCAGAAAACCATAGAGTTTATGACGGTCGCTGAAGCCAAACAATATATGTCTCAGGGACAATTTGCCTCCGGAAGCATGGGGCCAAAAGTTCAAGCAGCAATAAACTTTCTGACTGGAGGAGGAGAACGGGTCATTATTACTTCTGCAGAGAATCTGGTTAATTCCGTACAGGAAAGTCGTGGCACACACATTGTTAACTAAAAGAAAAGCTCTGCCCGGGGAGTTTTAAATGGAAAAAAAGGATCGATCACTACTGCACAAGGTTGCACATAAAGTGAACTGGTTTGTCGAGCGTATCTGTGCTCTGCTGGTCGGCACAATGGTCGTTGTTATCTGGTTCGAAGTGGTTGAGCGCTATTTCCTCCATCTGGGGCACACCTGGACCGAAGAATTCTCTCGCTACATCATGATCTGGGCGGCGTTGCTGGCGATTTCATGTGGTGCTTTTTATCGGGAACATATCGGCCTGGATATTGTCGGGAGATTTCTCCCTGAAAAGGGGGCTCGTATTCTGGTGATCTGTCTCGATCTGGTCAGTTTTTCTTTTTTCACTTTCCTGACCTGGTACGGCATTGGCATGACCCAGTCAGGGCTTGGGCAATATGCCACTATTTTTGGGATTACTATGGTGGTTCCTTTTGCAGCGGTTCCCATATCTTCGGCACTGACCGCTTTTCAGATTTTTGCCGCAATGATCCGGGGACAAAAAACGATTGCGGCACCGATGACTACTCAATAGGGGAATTCCATGCTTCTGGTTATTCTGATTTTTTTCTTTTTTATTTTAATTGGACTGCCTATCGGTGTGACTCTGGGAGTTGCCGGGGTCGCGGGGCTTCTCCAAATTGGTGGGGAAAACTTTTTGATGATGGCTCCCAAACGCTACTTTGAGGGTCTGGATCTGTTCACTTTCATGGCGATGCCATTTTTTATCCTCGCTGGCGAGATCATGAATCGTGCCGGTATTACGCAACGGCTGGCAGCTTTTGCCAATGCCCTGGTGGGATATATGCGTGGCGGATTGGCCCATTCGAACATGATCGCATCAGTTCTGTTTGCCGGCATGACTGGAGCTGCCGTGGCCGATACTGCGGCATTCGGTAATACTCTCGTTCCGGCTATGGTGAAGGAAGGTTATTCGCGCCCCTTTTCCTGTGCTGTGACGGTTGCCGGGTCGATTATCGGGCCAACCATCCCGCCGTCAAATCTGATGGTTATCTACGGCTCGCTGATGGGAGTTTCCATTGCCGGGTTGTTTGCAGCCGGCGTCCTCCCGGGTTTGTTGATCTGTGTGTTATGCATGGCTGTCATTGCCGCCCTGGGGAAGCGTCTGAATCTGCCGAAAAGCGAAGATCGCCTCAGTCTGATGCGGATTGTGTGGGCATTCAAGTCAAGTTTTCTGGCTATTCTGATGCCAGTCATTATTCTCGGTGGAATTTTGTCGGGGATTGTCACCCCGACGGAAGCTGCTGCTATTGCCGTATTCTACGCTCTGTTTATCGGTACTGTTGTTTATCGGGCACTGACATTTTCTGACATTGTTCAAATGTTGATCCGGACCGCTCGCATTACCGGGATTGTTTTTCTGATCATCGCCAGTGCCTCCATTTTGAGTTGGTGGATGACTTTCATGCAGATTCCACAGAAAATTGCGGCATTTATCCTGTTTTTATCCAGCAACCCTAATGTCATTATCGGCTTGATTCTGCTGCTGTTGCTGGCCGTCGGGATGTTCATGGATATCAATGCTGCATTGATCATCCTGGCACCGGTCCTTGGGCCATTGA
>JAGGWI010000178.1 GCA_021157505.1 Desulfuromusa sp.
GAACGAAACGATTGAAGCGTACACAGGGAACCACGTAGCCCGCAAGGGAGACCGCAATCCCCCAGACTTGATATAGCCCCGTCATGGAGCTAGGGGACGAAAAGTCCCAAATGCAGACGGCAATGACGTTAACGGTTCAGAAGCCAAAACAGAGAGCGCGAAAATGGTGAGTGCTCCGAGGGTCTGCCGGGGTCCACAAAGAGTGTGGGATGCGTGGAGAGAAGCGTTGAGAACTTGAGAGACCCTGCAGGTTCCTGAGAATAAAATCAGGAAAGTTACTCTGGAAGGAGTACCGATGACCTCCAGGGAGTCAGATCAGCTCATAGTACTCTGAGACGGTAGGGCCGTTCACATGGGGAAGGGGCTGACAGGAGTACGCAGCCTGTAAAGGAAACATTGTCCGGACACGGAGGGCCGGAATCGCAATGCAAACCTCACTGCAGGGAATAGCAAAAAGGGCCAAAGAGCAAAAGAAGCACCGGTTCCAAGACCTCTATCGGATGCTCGATGAGGAGTTCTTGCTGGAAAGTTGGCGCGATATTCGCAAAGATGCCGCATTTGGAGTCGATCGGGTAAGCGCTGAGGAATATGAGCAGAACTTAGGGGAGAACATCCGAGACCTGGTTGAAAGACTGAAGAGAGGTAGGTACCGTGCCAAGCTCGTCAGAAGGAAGTACATCCCCAAGGGAGAAGGCAAGATGCGGCCCCTGGGAATACCAGCCACGGAAGATAAACTTCTTCAGGTGGCGGTCAAGCGGATACTCGAAACCATCTATGAGCAGGATTTTCAACGCTGTAGTTATGGATATCGACCTGGAGTGGGGGCACTGGATGCCGTGGATAAATTGACGGTCAAACTCCAGTTTGGGAGGTATAACTTCGTAGTGGAAGCGGATATCAAGAGTTTCTTCGATAACGTGGATCATGAATGGATGACACGAATGTTGAAGGAACGCATTGATGATGGACCGTTCTTGAGGTTGATCACAAAATGGCTGAAGGCAGGGATACTGGAACCGGATGGAGAAGTGATACATCCAGTGACGGGAACGCCGCAAGGTGGGATCGTCTCGCCGATTCTGGCAAACGTGTACCTGCATTACGTGCTCGATCTATGGTTTCAAAAGGTAGTGAAGAAACACTGCAGAGGGGAAGCGTGCCTGATCCGATATGCGGACGATTTTGTATGTGGATTCCAATATCAAAAGGATGCGGAGCGCTTCTACAATGCGATGGGCAAGCGATTGGGGAAGTTTGGGCTAAAGCTGTCGCCGGAAAAGACAAAAGTAATTGAATTTCGTCGCGATCAACAACCCGGCAAGAACAGCTTTGACTTCTTGGGTTTCGAGTTTCGGTGGGGCAAAGATAGAAGTGGTAAACCACATCTCAAACGACGCACCTCAAGAAAGAAGCTAAGAAAGTCGCTGAAAAATTTCACGGACTGGTGCAAAGCCAATCGGCATCTGAGATTGGATGTGCTTTTCAAAAAGCTGAATGCCAAGCTCCGGGGGTATTACAATTACTATGGAGTGATAGGTAATAGTGCCAGCTTGATGGAATTCTTCAAACAAGCCACACGCATCCTTTTCAAGTGGCTCAATCGATGTAGTCAACGCAGAAGTTACACCTGGAGAGGCTTTCAGGAATTGATTGAGTTCTTTATCATAGAGCGACCACGGGTAGTTGAACGACCAAAGACGATCAAGGTGGCTTCTAGCGCGTAGGCCGGATTGCGGAAGCGAGTACTACTGAAGAGCCCGGTGCGAGAAAACCGCACGCCGGGATCTGTGCGGGGACTGTCGGGTGACTGGCAGTTCTACCGCGATGGTATATTTCATTTAGTTGACAATATTAGTGTTTTGGTATATAAATTAGTCCATATGGTATATTATTGATTCCATTTGGTATGTTTATTGTTCCGGTAAAGATAGGAAAAGCCAATGTTATTAGAACCGTTATTTGGATCCAAGAACCGTGAACGCGTTCTCGTTTTTATTCAAGCACGAGGTGAGGGCTATGCTCGGGAAATTGCACGTTTTTACGGCATTGAACATTCTCCCATCTTAAACCAATTGGAAAAGCTTGAGTCGGGAGGAGTTATTGTCAGCCGAAAAGTTGGCAGAACTGTTCAATATCAGTTTAATCCAAGGTATGCGCTACTATCTGAGTTAAAAGCTCTTCTCGATAAAGCAATCTCCTACTATCCTGAAGACATCAGGGAAGCATTGCTGATGAATAGACGACGTCCACGCCGTCATGGAAAACCTGAATGAAACCTATTGGAAAAATGAACCAGGCAGAATTAGCTGCATATGTGCATCAACACTTGTCAGATTCTGGGTTATATATTGTCCTTTCTGGTGGAGCAGCAGTTGGAATTTACAGCGATGGGGAATATGTTTCCGGCGATATTGATTTTGTAAATGCACGTTTTGCAAGTCGAAATAAAATTGAAAAATCAATGAAAGAGTTAGGCTTTGCTCCAATTGGTCGGCATTTTGGGCACCCAGATTCGGATCATATTATCGAATTTCCACCTGGGCCTCTTCAATTTGGTGACGGTAAGGTCAAGGCCACGGATGAGATGAAGTTTGATACAGGTACGCTCAGAATCATTTCTCCCACAGATTGCATAAAGGATCGCCTTGCTCACTATTATCACTGGGGTGACCGCCAGTGTCTCAAACAAGCAATTCTAGTTGCCTCTAAACATAAAGTGAACCTTGTTGAACTTCAAGATTGGTCAAAACTAGAAGGCAAGTTAGATGAATTCGATAATATCAAACACGATCTGATAAAAAATACCTACCGATGAATAACAGTGTCAAGGGTAAACAACAAATTTAGAGAAAAAGAACAGGAAAACAATAAAACAAGAGCTCTCTCCAGCAGTACCAATGTTGGTTTGGGCTCTTTTTTTATGGTGTAGTTAAAACTATCATCGCCTGCCAGCACCATCGGCCAGCAAGCACACACATTCAATATTTCTAAGAAAGGAAAACCTAGCGCGGCGGGGCCAGCTCGGGTTTCAGAGCCAGGACTTCCTCAGTGGGAGCAATTCTTCTAGGACCGCCGCCTTTCACAATGCGTTCCAAGTCCTGTCCAATCCCCAACCGCAGCAAACCGTATTTAGCAAATTGCTGACGGGTCAGTCCCTGGCGCCCCTCTTCACCGATCGCCTGAGCCCAGATCAACATCTTGTAGGCAATGGTCTCCTCATCGAAGTGATGGTAAGTCTCCCGCTTGGTGAGGATGTGCCAGATTGAAACCAGCATCCTGCGGGCGATTGCTACAATGGCTTTGTTGCGGGGCATCCGTTTCTCCAGCCGTTTATGTTGAGCCTTCCAGTATGGATCGCTGCCCACTGCTCTCCAGGCAGCTTCCACTAAGGCCCAGCGCAGCTCCTTGCGACCTTCTTTCGTAATTGATTTGCCCTGGTGTTTTTTACCACTGTCGTGCACACCAGCACCCAGACCAGCATAACCAACCAGCTTCTTGGGATTAGAAAAACGACTGATATCACCAATGGCTGAAAGCACCACCATGGAAAAGATCAGGCCAAAACCAGGGATCTGCATCAGGTAGACCATATCTGATGCCCAGGGTTCAGTGTTGCTCAGTTCAGCCAGCTTCTGGTCGATGGCTTCCTTCTGCCCTTCCAGAGTCTTCACAATCTCCAGGTCCTGTTTCACCTCGAATCCGGTCAGGTCAGAAAATTCTTGCTCTTCCCACCAGGATTTATTTGTATCTGTCAGCAGGCCGCCTTCCGGAGCATTTAGATTGAATCTCTGCACCACGCTGTGCAGCCTATTCTTTGACATGGTGATCTGCTTGGTGAGACGCCAGCGGAAAGAGATCAGCGAGCGCAGTTCCCGCACGTGCTGCGGCGGCACCCAGACCTCCGGGACAATGTCTGCGATCAGCAGGGTGATCAACCGTTTAATGTCTTCCTTGTCGGTCTTTACTCGGGCTTCAGCTATCTGACGCACTTTCCGGGCATGGGCAACCAGGGTTTTGCTGACCAGGGGAGCCACGATGTCGTAGATGTCCCAGACGCTACCGGTGGTCTCAATCACCACCGCGTCTCCAGGCTGAAAATTCTTTTCAGCCCAGTCTCTAAATCGAGACACCTGAACCTTGCGGGGTCGCAGGGTCCATTCCTGATGCCGGTTTTGGCCTCCGATCATCAGGTAATCTTTATGGATATCGATGCCAATATATCTTTGAATTGGAATTGTTTCGGGGGGTGAGTTCATGTTACACTCCTTAATAAGTAGTTGGATGGGGCGTGGATTTTTGGGTCAAGAGTTACATCTACCGATACGGGTTCTCCCACTTGTGGGTGGGGTCCCAGACTTGAAGTCCGCTGGGCTGCCAAGTAACCCCACGGGCTTACTCAGGTGTAAGCTTTGAGTATCCCATAGGCAGCTTCGGCTGACCCAGACGCTCGAGCCCTCAGGCTAACGTCCCCAGCTCGGTTGTCAACCACAGGGTACCATGCCTGCCACGCCCTCATCTCTATTACATTCTAGTAACCCCCGCTCCACCCGACAGCCGGTAAGGCTCGCTGCGCTCACGACCGGGATTAAGAGACCGAGGACCGGGGTGAAGAGACCGGGAAAAACCGGCTGCGGGTGCCCTCACCAGGGTGCTTCGCAACCCATACAGGGTACTCCGTAAAGCTCTTCCGTTAGTGCGTCAAGCGAAGCTTGACGCTTCTTTAGAGGTGAAAGTCCTATTTGGGTAAGGATTAACCATCCACCCATACCGAGTGTTGCAGTTGTTAAGGAGGTGAAAACCCCAGATAGTTGGGGTAAAGCCGAACGAAACGATTGAAGCGTACACAGGGAACCACGTAGCCCGCAAGGGAGACCGCAATCCCCCAGACTTGATATAGCCCCGTCATGGAGCTAGGGGACGAAAAGTCCCAAATGCAGACGGCAATGAC
>JAGGWI010000209.1 GCA_021157505.1 Desulfuromusa sp.
CTCTGATACTGACCCTCTCATCGTCAAACTCAGGGAGAAGGATTGGATCGTTAATCTCAAGGAGAATCCCGCTGAATTAAAAGGATCACTGATTGAGTCCCTCGAAGATGTTGATGCGTTTCTGATTGTTCCACTCTTTTTTGATGAAGAACTGGCGGGTTTCATTGTCATGGGTGGACAGATTAATGTTGCTGAAGAATTGACTTATGAGGATTACGATTTATTACGCATGCTCTCTCGCCAGGCTATTGCGACAGTGCAGGGCTTACGTCTCTCAGAACAATTATCTACCACCAGGGAATTGGCAGCGATTGGGAGGATTTCAACTTTTGTGCTGCATGATCTCAAAAATCAAGTTTCAGGGCTGTCGTTGATGCTTGATAATGCCCGTGACTATATTGATGACCCTGATTTTCAACAGGACATGCTGGAGACGGTGGGGAACACAGTTGAAAATATGAAAATTTTGATTTCTCGCTTGAAAAATATTAAAGAAAAACCTGACTTGGTGATTTCTTCAGTCGCACTGAATAAAATTATTCAAGATGCTGTTGAAACGGCTGGATCCAATATCGAAGTCAATGGAACTTTGGTTCAGGTTGCTGTGGATGAGGAAGAAATATACAAAGTTATTCTGAATTTACTGATCAATGCTGCTGAAGCGACTGAAAATAATCTACCGGTGTTGGTGGAATATGGCAAACGAGATCAGCTGGCTTTTATTGAAGTGAGTGATTCAGGTTGTGGAATGAGTGCTGATTTTATAGAAAATAGATTATTTAAACCCTTTGAAACGACTAAAAAACATGGTTTCGGAATTGGACTCTATCAATGCAAGCAGATTGTTGAATCTCACGGTGGCAAGATAGAGGTTAAAAGTGTGGATGGAGAAGGGACAATATTCACAATATTACTACCGTTAGCAGTTGAACGATCTTCGTGATAATCTAGAAGACTGTCGGATTTTTTTGTTTGATTTTTTTCAGGGAGTGTCCGGGTAGGAAACTGCAAGCTTTAAATCTGGCATAAAAATCCCCCTCAATCCCCCTTTTTCAAAGGGGGAGACTTAAAAGCTCCCCTCTTTGGCAAAGAGGGGCTGGGGGAGATTCGAAGGTTTGGTTTAAATACAGTTGTTTCAGCCATGCAAATAGTTAACCGTAGGTTGTTTGATTTTTATCGATCCAGGGGAGACTGAACTTGAAAAAACTATTGATTGTTGATGATAGTCGCGAAATCAGGAAACAACTGAAATGGGGGTTAGGAAAGTCCTACCGGGTTCTTCTGGCAGAGTCGGTTGATGAGGCGATCCAGCTATTCACCCTCCATTCCCCGGAGGTTGTGACTTTGGATCTTGGTTTGCCCCCGGATATAGATGGTGCCACGGAGGGATTGCGTTGCTTGCAGATTATTTTGCAGGAGCGACCAGAGACCAAGGTGATTGTCTTGTCGGGTAATGAGGATCACGCCAACGCTCTGGCGGCTGTCAATATGGGTGCGTACGATTATTATCACAAACCGATGGATATGGATGAGTTGAAAATTATCCTCTCCCGCGCTTTCCAGCTGGCTGGACTTGAGGAGGAAAACCGGCGTTTACAGAGCTCTGCAGATCAGGATAAGAAAAATGGCTATAGTGGTATCTTTGGCCAATGTCCGCAGATGCAGCAAGTCTTTGCCATGATTAAAAAGGTGGCATCCATCGATGTTCCGATTTTGATACTCGGTGAAAGTGGCACCGGCAAGGAAGTTGTTGCTAAAGCAATACATGCTCGTGGCATCAGGAAAGATGGTAGTTTTGTCGCTATCAACTGTGGTGCGATTCCTGAGAGTTTACTTGAAAGTGAACTGTTCGGGCATGAAAAAGGGGCTTTTACCGGGGCACAAAACCGGGTTCAGGGTAAAGTTGAATATGCAGAAGGAGGAACCCTTTTTCTGGATGAAATAGGGGAGATGGCAACCCTTTTACAGGTTAAATTGTTACGTTTTTTACAGGAAAAAGTGATTCAGCGGGTTGGTGGTCGCGAAGATATTCCCGTTGATACACGGATTGTCACTGCGACCAATGTTGATATTCAGGAATCGATAAAAACTGGAAAATTCAGGGAGGATCTTTATTACCGGATTGGTGTCATTACTATTAACCTGCCACCACTGCGTGAGCGTGGTGAGGATATTGAGCTTCTGGCCAATATTTTTCTACGCCGTTTTGGGCAGGAATTCGGGAAAAAGGTGCGGGGCTTCAGCACTGCAGCACGCACCTGGTTAAAAACCTATGACTGGCCCGGGAATGTGCGTGAACTGGAAAATAAAGTCAAACGGGCGGTGGTGATGACCGAGAGTTCGATTGTAGATGCCTGTGATCTTGGTTTTGAGGAGAGCCCGGCAACTTCGGATTCTGATCAGGTTGGTGGGAATAGCAATCCTCAAGATGCTCCTGATATCGGGGGGCAATCCAGTTTTGCCGGGATGACACTTAAAGAAGCCCGCTTCAAGATTGACAGTATTCTGTTACAGCAGGCGATCGAAAGGTCAGAAGGTAACATTCTTAAGGCCGCCGAGGAGCTGGCAGTGAGCCGCCCGACTTTTTATGACCTTTTAAAGAAACATGGACTGCATCAATCCTGATAATTTATTTCCAATAAGGCTGTTAATAGGGAGTGTACGGTGTTTTTATCAATCAATCCAGAAAACCCACAACCACGCTTAATAAAGCAGGTTGTTGAGCGTCTGAAACAGGGTGGAGTTATTATTTACCCGACCGATACAACTTACGGAATCGGCTGTGATATTTTTAATCGCAAGGGGATCAAACGAATTTTTCAAATCAAGCAGCGCGATCAACGTAAACCTTTTTCTTTTATCTGTAATGACCTCGCAGAAATTTCCAGTTATGCACAGGTGAGCAACTTTGCTTTCAAAGTGATGAAACGACACCTGCCCGGGGCATATACTTTTGTCCTCGATGCAACGAAAATCGTCCCCGATTCACTCAGTACCCGGCAAAAAACTGTTGGTGTTCGTATTCCGGAAAATGCAATTTGTCGAGCAATCGTCAAAGAACTTGGACATCCGCTGGTCACTACCAGTGCCAATACCTCCGGGGAAGATACACCACAGGATCCCCGTGAGATAGAGGACCGGATGGGACAATTGGTCGATTTTGTCATTGACGGTGGAATTTCCATGGGTGAAGCTTCAACCGTTATCAGTTTGCTGAATGATCAGATTGAGGTTCTTCGTCAGGGAAGAGGGGATACTTCCTGGATTGAGTGATTATTCTATTTTCTGTGGTTCAAGTATGAAAATTGTGTAATTCATATCTTCTGTGTGTGTTGATTGCGAGTACTGCTCGCGTCCAACGTTTGTCACTTGACTTCCCGCAAGCAGTACTTGCAACCAACATCCTGGTGCTCTGTACGCTTAAAAGAACAAGCAAGATGCGAAGGTTTAGGGTGTACAGAGTACTAGTCGCTGGACGGTCATGGAGTTCATTACGTGTTTTCTCAAATTTCTTCTCTTCTTCAGTTTATTGAGTTAAACCCCGATTTAAAGTCTCTCATTGCCAAAATTCAGAAGTGTGATGATGATTTTTGGCTGGTGGGTGGTTGTTTGCGTAATTTCCTTCTCGATTTACCACAGAATGATATCGATATTGCCTGTTCTGCTGACCCGACCGTTTTGACCCGAGCCTGGGCCTCTAAGGTGTCAGGGAGATGGTTCTGGCTGGACGAAAAGCGCCGTCAGAGCCGAGTGTTGCTCAGAAATGGTCTGATCCTTGATTTTGCCCCTTTGCGGGCGTCGACAATCACTAAAGATCTGCAATTACGCGATTTTACCATCAATGCATTAGCGCTTCCGCTGGATCAGTCATTCCCCCAATCGCTACTCCACGATCCAACCAATGGCGTCAACGACCTGAAAAACAAGCAATTGGTACCCTGTTCTTCTCAAAGTTTTCACGATGATCCTCTGCGTATGTTGAAAGGAATTCGCCATGCGGTCACTCTCAGTTTTACCCTTTCAGCCAATACGCAGGAACAAATCATCAAGTCTGCGCATCTATTGGTTCAGGTTGCCGGAGAGCGTATCAGGGATGAGTTAGGTAAAATTCTGGAAGCTGAAAATGTTGTTAACGGGGTTGAGTTGTTGATAGACACCGGAGTGCTGGAATCTCTCTTGGGTCCAGCGGGTCATCATTGGGACCGGCAGGCAGCCGTTGCTGAAATTGATCATCTCAACGCAAAGATTGAGGAAGCAGGGCTGACAACAGTCGCTGATCCCTCAATCGAAGAGAGTTCCGAATTATTTTCTACTCGAGCTATATTTCTGTTGGCTCGATTATTGGACAACTATTCACCTTCGAACTTGACCGATTTGCTGCATCAACGGTTACGCCTCAGCCGCCATGTGCAGAGAGTGATTGAGCAGTTACAAACTTCACCGGCTGAGGAACTTTTTTCTCTTGCTGCGACGATTGAAGGGCAAAGGCGCCAGGCGCTGTTGGTCGAGCAGATGAAACCTTTTGCCGTAGAAAAAATGGTCTATTGGGGTGTTTATGGTGACCGGTTGACGCGGGAACGGGTGGAAGAATTACAACAATCTTTTACCGCTGAACAGAAATTTGGTCGCATCCCAGATTTGCTTGATGGCAGGGTGATCGCTGCTTATTTGGGTAATTCACCGAATAAACAGATAGCGAAGTGGCAACAACAACTAAAACTAGCTGAAATCAATGGGGAAATCAGTACAGATATAGAAGCTGAGAAGTGGGTTGAAAGTCACCAGGATCCGTGAGTGAACGGTGGATGAAGAGTGCAAGTGCTTGGATTGAATAAGTGATTCAAAAAAATCTTAGTTCCACCCAGCAGGTTCAGCGGTGATTTTTTGGACGCTTAGGCAATTCAATGATTTGTGCTATTTGCCGTCGGGTACTCACGGATTCTGGTGTATTTACCATTTGACAACAAACTACTCTAATCACTATACTGCGCCTCCAATGCGGGAGTAACTCAGTTGGTAGAGTGTCAGCTTCCCAAGCTGAATGTCGCGAGTTCGAACCTCGTCTTCCGCTCCAATAAATAGTTAGCCTTGGATCAATAGATCCGGGGCTTTTTTTTAC
>JAGGWI010000072.1 GCA_021157505.1 Desulfuromusa sp.
AAGCCATCGCTTCAACTCCGCTGGCAACAACTTCACGTAGCAATCTACCATATTCAGGATCAATATCATCAGCCGGAGAAAATTCTAGCGCTTCAGCACGCTGAACCAGAAAGAAGATGACCGCCCGATACCCCAGTTTTTTAGCTGCAAGCAGTTCACGTAAATGTTTTTGCCCGCGAGTCGTGACCGCATCGGGGAAACAGGCGGTGGTCCCATTGCAACACAGAGTTACATTTTTCACTTCAAGGAGAACCTGGTCATCATCTTTCTGTAGATAAAAATCGATCCGACTTTCACCGAACTTATATTCCGGTTGCACCTGGAAATTTTCCAAAGATCTGATTTTATTGTTACGCAAAGCCTCCTCAACCACCCGGTTGGTTCTCTGTGTGTGGGTATCCACCCAGTGGTCATCAATTCTGATCAGTTCCAGAGTATATCTCAACTTGCGCTTGGGATTATCGGTTTTGGAAATCAAAACTTGATAACCGGCAATCGCGCATTGTTTCATACTTCCGGTATTTGGAGTATGGGCAACAACGACCGTACCATCCGACAATTCAACGTCAGTGAAAAAACGCTTATAGCGGCGCAGTAATATTCCTTCAAACAAAGGTGTGGGTAATTTCATTTTTAATCTCCAGTGACATATTATCTCTGAAAAACCACCTTCACAAGTAACAATTCTTGCATCAAGTGGTTATGATCGTATAATCTGTTTCTATAACCATTTAATTTGACTTAACAATACCCAGGAGGTCAACCCATGTCCGACAACCTGATCCCGCGTACGGCATCAGCATATACCTATCCACTCTTGATAAAAAACCTTCTTCAGGCTCCAGTAGTGAATGATCCGCAGCAGGAAATCATTTACCGTGACCAAGCTCGCTTTACCTATGCCGAATTTCGTCAACGTGTCTGCAAGCTGGCTAACGCTCTGACAAAACTGGGAGTTAAAGCTGGCGATACAGTCGCAATGATGGATTGGGACAGTCATCGTTACCTGGAATGTTTTTACGCCGTGCCAATGCTTGGTGCGGTTCTGCACACAGTCAATATTCGTCTTTCTCCAGAACAGATTCTCTATACCATCGATCATGCAGAAGATGATTACATCTTGGTCAATGAAGAGTTCCTGCCGTTATTGGAGCAAATCAAAGGACGTATCGACACCGTCAAAGGCTACATCCTTCTTCAGGACGGGCAGCAGCAACCGGAAACATCTTTGACCTTTGCCGGAGAATATGAAGCTCTATTAGCAGAAAGTGACGACCACTTTGATTTTTCCGATTTTGATGAGAATACCCGGGCAACCACCTTCTACACCACCGGCACCACGGGGATGCCGAAAGGGGTCTATTTCAGCCACCGGCAATTGGTTCTCCATACCATCACCGGGATGGCAGCATTAGGAACCGTGGTTAATCAAGGGAGGTTCCACCAGCAGGATGTTTACATGCCCATGACCCCAATGTTTCATGTTCACGCCTGGGGAGTCCCTTATATTGCAACAGCAATGGGAATCAAGCAGGTCTATCCCGGAAAATACACTCCGGAGATGCTGCTCAAGCTGATTGATAAAGAGAAGGTGACATTTTCCCACTGCGTCCCAACGATCTTTCACCTGTTAATGAGTCACCCCCTCTTCAATGAGATCGATCTGTCACGCTTGAAAGTTTTAATTGGTGGAGCAGCACTGCCTAAAGCGATGTGTCAAACCGCCATGCAAAAGGGGATTGATATGTATACCGGCTATGGGATGTCGGAAACCTGCCCGATCCTGACGCTGGCTCACGTCACTGAAGCAGATTTAGGCACTGATGATGAGCTGGAAATTCGCTGCAAAACCGGCCGCCCCCTCCCACTAGTGGATCTTAAAGTTGTTGATGAAGAGATGGAGGATATCCCTGCAGATGGTGAAAGTGTCGGAGAGATTGTGGTTCGAACGCCATGGCTGACTCAAGGCTATTTGAAGGATCGACGCAATTCAGAAAACCTCTGGCGCGGCGGTTACCTCCATACCGGCGATGTCGCAAATATTAATAAAAATAATTACGTCAAGATTACCGACCGAATCAAAGATGTCATCAAGATCGGTGGAGAATGGGTCTCCTCACTGGAAGTTGAAGACCTGCTGGCTATCCATTCAGAGGTTGGTGAGGTTGCGGTCATCGGAGTTCCTGACCAGAAATGGGGAGAAAAGCCCCTGGCTCTTATTGTGAAAAAGCCTGAAGGTGAACTCACTGAAAAAGAGCTGATCCAACATATTCGTGGATTCATTGATAAAGGGATTATTTCTAAACAGCTTATTCTACTGAAAATAAAATTTGTTGAAGCTATTGATAAAACCAGCGTCGGCAAAATCAATAAAAGGTTGTTACGTGAGAAACATATGAAGCAACATTGATAGCACCAAGGCCAGGGTAAACCTCACCCTTTTCAGGAGAAGGGTGAGGTTTTTCAGCACAATTTACTCTATGACACAAATTTCCTTTCTCAACATGTGATAAATGGTCTTGTAAGCGACAAAAAGCATCACACAGGTTGCCAAAATCAGTAAGCCGATAGACGCATAATAACAGAAGACAGATCCGGTCATATGATGTGCCAGAATAGCGGCGGTTGTCATAGCTGTTAATGGAAAGATAAAAGCCCACCAGGAAATAAAAAATTCAAGTTTGATAAAATTTTTGTACATAAATAACAACAACAGAGTAAAAAACAGAGCGATGTTAAATAAGAAACTGGCAAATAAATCAAATTCACCTGTCAATTTGACATAGGAAATAGTTCCAACCGCTGGGGGGGCAATAAATATAAATAAGGTCGGCATAAATTTCTGGGCTAACAATTTATGAAATATAATTCTATTCAATATGATCGTGAGCAACAGGACCCAGAAAAAAATTCCAACAGCAAAGAAATACATTAAAAAATCACGATTGACAATATCAATCCCCCCTATCGGAACAAGAACATTACCAACGATTGGAAGAAACCAAGCAGGGCTTGAAGATTGGATCTCAAGGTTCCGATTAATCCAGAAACTGATCGTATGTAAAGTCAAATAAGCCTGTAGGGACATCCCCATCCACCATAAAACAGTAGCAGCTTGAACATTAATTTCGCCATACATGATAGACATCAAAAGTAATGATATTGGGATACCGGCAAAAAAATTAATCCTGACCGGGTGTGAAAATTCCTGTTTAACCTCATCTGGATATTTTAAGTATTTAACGATATAGATAATAGCGATCGTGACAAAAAGAAAACTTGTCAGACCAGCAAGAACATTAGGTATAATACGGGTAAAATGGAAAAGGTGTGACGCTTTTTGATAGGCTATACTGAGCCCGGATAATCCCATGATGATAGAAAACATCATAATTGGAAAATTTTCTAATCTTGCTGGCTCTTTCATTAATGACTCCTTAATAAACAAGGGAAATAAATCCACTTTGATCCATTTCTAAATTCTGGATGCTCCTACAATAAGACCGGGGCAAAGCAAAAAGCAACCCCGAGGAGGCTGTCGGACTATCAATGAGCTGGCTGCAAATTCGTCCGTTTGGCCCATATTTCAGCTCCTTTTCGACCAATAGCTATGGCTATTACTCTCAAATGAGCTAAAATCTGAATTCAAACGATCAAATTTTTGCCTCAGCCCTGATAGTCCGACAATCACCTAGAAAAATATTTCTTTCATCCTTATTTAGGAGTATCTTATATAAAAATTCATATATCTAACTTAACCGGAGGTCGTTATGAAAAAAATCGTTATTATCGGTGGTGGTCCAGCCGGCCGCTTGATCGTCCATGCAATACATAAGTCAGCTGAAAAATTTGACGTCACTCTGATTAAAGATGAAGAGATCAACGCTAATCGCTGTGCGGTTCCTTATGGCATTTCTGATAAAAAACCGGTCGATAAGTTTTGTATTCCCAACACTCTGGTTACAGATTTTGGAGCTGAACTGGTTTTTGATTATGTTGAATCCATCGACAAGAATGAACAATCAGTCACAACTTCAACTGGAAAAAAATTCAGTTATGACCACCTTGTTATAGCAACCGGCTCGCAACCATTCATTCCACCGATTCCCAACATAGACCTGAAAAATATCGTCAACGTTCGCTCAAAGAGCGATATGGAACAGATGCGTGGTTTTGCCCAACAGTACAAAAAGTGTGTTGTTGTTGGTGGCGGCTATATCGGTATCGAAGTTGCTGTGGTTTTGAAAGAGCTGGGCATTGAGGTCACTGTCGTAGAAATGCAACCCCATGTCCTGCTGATGACCATGGATGATGATTTTGCCGAAACCATCGAAGCACACATCATCGACAAAGGGGTCAAAGTGATTAACAACACCCAAGTCACCGCATTTGAAGGGCAGGATGGCAATGTCTCTGGAGTTGTCCTTGACAATGGAGATGTTCTTTCAGCCGACTTCGTGATTGTTTCGGTCGGGGTGAAACCCAATATATCTCTGGCAGAGAAAACCGGGATCACAACCTCCCGATTTGGCATTGTCGTCAATGAACATATGGAAACGAATCTAAAAAATATCTATTCCGCAGGCGATTGTGCTGAGAAAAAATCCTTTGTGACCGGCAACCCGAGCATGGGAGAGTTTGGTACCAACGCGGTTTTCATGTCCAAGGTTGCTGCAGCAAATATCATGGGTAACCCGACCACCT
>JAGGWI010000230.1 GCA_021157505.1 Desulfuromusa sp.
AAAAAAAATCAGGAGTTAGAATCCCTCTCGCTCTGAGCAGAGTTAAACAAGAAAAAGGCACCTTCTCAACGAGAAAGTGCCTTTTTCTACCTGTACTCTGAGATGAATAATTAACTAGCGAGGCTTTTTCATCTCCACTATCTTCTCATCCATCAGTCTCATCAACTCATCCAAACCCTTGCGGCGAATAATTTCACCGTAACTGGCACGATAATTTCTAACCAGACTGATCCCTTCCAGTACCAGATCAAAAATCTGCCACTCACCATCCTCATAGACCATTTTGTACTGCACCGGGATCTCTAATCCCTCGGAATGAACCAGCGTATCAACGATCGCCTTCTTACCCTTAACTCTCTGTTTCAAGTAATCGGTCGCTCCACCACCGTAATCATCCATTCGATGCAGATAGGTCCCCTCAAGTATCTGGACCAACAACAATGCAAATCGCTCCCGCTGATCTTCTGTTGCATCGTCCCAATAAGGGCCAAGAGTCCGGCGAGAGATGGACTTCATATCCAGATATGACTGCATTCGGCCGCTGACCAGAACTTGCTTTTCTGCATCACTGATGTCGGTTCGCTTCAAAACATCCAAAACAGAATCTACCATCTGCTTAACCCGTATCTGCGGTTGTGGTAAAGCAAAACTTGAAGTTGCAAACAACAGGGCCAATAAACCACTTAATAATATCTTTTTCATCGTTAAAGTCCAAACCAGTCAATAGGATTTAAATTATCATCAAATACCGGAGCTTCAAACATATTCATATCAAGAGTACTGTCAGCAATCTGCGCCTCCCGAAGCTGCGCGTAAGCCGATCGAATAAACAGATAGGGATCAAGAGAATCGGCGACAATCCCCTCATAGGTATCCTTATCCAGAGATAAACGGTTCACAGCATCAAGAAGCTTTATAGCCAGATATTCTTTGGTGGTCAGATCAGCATACCTGAGCGGATCACCATAAGAGTCAACATAAGAACCAACGGCATCGCGTAGACTGGAGGGGCCAACAATCGGCAAAACCAGATAAAATCCGGGTCCGATGTGATAATATCCCAGTGTCTGACCAAAATCCTCAGAAGACTTGTTAACTCCTGCTACAGATTTCGCCGGATCAAACAAACCACCGATTCCGAAGGTTGTGTTGATAACAAAGCGATAGACTTCTGTACCGAACCCCCTGAAATTCCATTGTAGCAGGGAATTCGCCGCGCGAACAGGTGCCGCCAGGTTGGAGAAAAAGTTACCGACAGAAACCCTCGCCGGTCGTGGGATAACCAGACGATAGCCCTTGGCAACAGGTTTAAGCACGTAAAAATAGAGCTTGTCATTGATCCAGAAAACCCCCCTGTTAAATGGTTCTAACGGGTCGGCAATCAAAATTTCTGAAGCTGGATCATCATCAGAAAAAGTATCGTCAAAGTCAGCGTCAAAGTCACCAGCAAACACAGCACCGATGAGGATGAAATATACAGCACATAACAGTGTAAAAATACGTAATGTCATCAAACCTGTCCTTGACACTGAATCAAATCGTCTTTTCAGCCACAAATAAAAATGGGGCCTGTGGTCGGTTACTCACCTGTAGCTGAATCACCTGAAAAGTAACGGGGTCTAAAGCAGTAAAAAAATCGGTGACTGCAATTCCCTCTTCCGCTCCTCCGGGATGCCCGGGATAAACCACCACCGCCAGTCGTCCACCTGCCTGCAGCAATGAACAAGTCTGCTCCAGCGCCGATACGGTCGATTCGGGACGGGTCACAAGTTCCAGTTGACCACCGGGAAGATAACCCAGATTGGCAATAACCCCCTTTGGCGCAGCGGGGAGAACTTTAGCAATCTCTGTATGACTGATTGCCAGTAAATCAATCCCCGCCTCACTCGGTACCAGCTGGATGTCATGCAGATGGAGTCTGACCTGGGCACCGGCTGAAACCATCCTGTCGCGGGTCGCCAACAATGCCTGCGTTTGGATATCAAACCCGATCACCTGGCCGGTTGAACCCACAAACCGAAACAGTTCCAGTGTATCTTGCCCATTTCCTGCAGTCAAATCAACAACCAGGTCACCTGGCTGCACAACTTCGGAGAGCAGTTCCTGCCCCCACTTCACCACCTTGGTCAAAACCTGCTTCACGGCCGGTGAACCCTTAACTTGGCTTCAATCAGTTGCCTATGAGAGAGGCCGATCAGGGAGCCCAATTGACGCATCAGTGCTTCTTCGTAACAATCCAGCCGCCCGTCAGCATAAACCAACTGCCAGATAGCTTCAATAATCTGTTCTTTTTCCGGTTGGGTAAAAGATTTATTGATCTCCCGGGTAAACTGGTGCAGATCATGGCTATTGCCACGGGTTTCTTCTGCCAGCGCCAGCAAATCGGCTAAAGATGCTTCTGACACGGAAAAATACTGCATCAGTAGAGGGCCGATCAAATCCCGCTCAGTCTGGTGAAATTCACCATCAGCATGCGCAACTTCCAACAACAAGACTGCCGCCGCCAGAGGAATACGCTCTTGCGAAACTGAATCAACCCGTTCTGTTGGTGTAGCAAAAACCTGTAGAAGTCTTTTTAACATCTATTTAATACCTGCAAAATGATGGGTTTCCCCAAGAGTTATATTCTTGTTTACCTTGGAACGAATAAACAGAGAAAGAGCAATCTCACATACAGAAAGAACTAAAAACCCTGCCCCACTAATACGAACGGTCTTTTTACCTGGAATCAGTTTTTATAAAAAATAACCCGGGCTTTTTCAAGGGTGATCATCCCCCCCTGCAATATCTCATTGAGTTGAGGAATTATTTGTTCGATTTTCTCATCACTATCGACCACCTCTATCACCAGCGGCAAGTCTTGCGATAATCGCAGCAAGCTGTCGGTATGCAATACAGATTTGGCACCAAATCCGGCAATACCTCTTAAGACAGTCGCTCCGGCAAAACCTTCCTGTCGAAACAGCTCCAGCAACACTTTATACAGTGGTTTGTTCTGATGACGATCTGACTCCCCGATGAAAATTCGCATCAGGGTCCGTTCTCCATCCAGACGGGGCATCTCGAACTCCTTCTAGCAGCCTGTCGGACTATCAATGAACTGGCTGCAAATTTGCCTGTTTGGCCCATATTTCAGCTCCTTTTCGACCAATAGCTATGGCTATTACTCTCAAATGAGCCAAAATCTGGTCTCAAACATCCAAATTTTCGCTTCAGTCCTGATTGTCCGACAGGCTGCTAGCAAACGATCCAGGTTCAGGTCAATTGACGCGCGACCAACATCCCTAAAAGGGCGAATAATAAACATAGCACGACATTTAATAAAATATTAGCGCCAGCCTGCCAAAAACTGCCATCCTCCAACAACCGCAACGTCTCATAAGAGAATGTTGAAAATGTCGTAAAACCACCCAGAAAACCAACCGCTAAACCAATCCGTATTTCGGGAGAAAAGAGGGTGCTGCGCAGCCCGAAGGTCATCAACAGAGCCAGCAGAAAAGAGCCGACAATGTTGACAAACAGAGTCCCATAGGGCAAATTGCGCCCGACCAGTTGATAGGTCCAACCCGAAGCCAGATAGCGTGCCATACAGCCGAGCCCGCCAAATACACCGATATAAAACAACTGCATACGAATTCCAGACCGATAGGGAATGTCGACAAAAAGAGTCATTATCAACCAGGAATTAGCGGATGTCAATCAGCATATCCCCGCATAAAGGACTCTTCGCTTAACAACTGGCGTGCTTAGATGATTGACAAACTCAGACATATTCCGTAGCTTCTTGATGTCGATCATCATTAAGAAAATAAAGGAACAGTACCAATGAAGCAAATTTATAGATATCTACTACTCGTCTTATTCTGCCTGTTTCTGGCCGCCTGCAGTCATTCTAAAAGCAAACCTCAAAACACGGCAGCACAAGATTTCATGAAGGGTGAAGCCTATTATGAGGGCGGTCACTACAATCAGGCCATCACCGCCTGGGAAAATGTTATCGATGCGTACTATTCCCCGGAACTGAGTATGCTGGCCGAATTAAAAATTGCCGAAGCCTACTACATATCAGAGCAATATGAAGAAGCAGCGGTAGCTTTCGATAATTTTCTAAACCAGCATCCCAACGATTTTCGTGCCGCGACAATCCTCTATCGAATGGGTCTCAGCTATTACCAGCAGATCCTTGTTCCAGACAGAGATCAAACCAGCACCCAATTTGCACTCTACAGTTTTGAAGAACTGGTAGAGCGATTTCCGGACGATCCACAGGCTCCGGAGGCACGCAACTTGATTCTGCGCTGCAAAACCCGGCTGGCAGAACATGAGGTTTATGTTGGCAGGTTTTATTTGAGAATAGACCAGTATCAACAAGCCATTGATCGACTGGAAGGGGTGTTGATATCATTCCCCCGATATTATTACCGTGATGAAGCCTATTTCTACCTTGGTAAAGCCTACTTTAAAACCTCCCAACCGGATAAAGCCAAAAACACCTTTAAAAAGCTTTTTGAGGAGTTTCCGGGAAGCAAGTATATAGAAGATGCCCAAACAATACTGGCGCAAGAGGGTTGATAGCCAAGTTTTCAACCCTTCTGAGAAATTTAAAACCGGGATTTTCTGCGTGTCAGTGATTCCGGTTTTATTATGCCAATTACCTGATTACCAGAAATGATAATTTCATCTTTGTATCCATGTTTTCCCTTGACTTGATTGATCGCAACATTATATAAGAAACGCTGTTCTTTTATTACCGATTTAAAGACCTTTATGGTGGTCTTTCAACCTGTTAAATAAGTCATTTAACAGGTTGGTAATACTAATTAAATAAGCTTTTCATGGTTTCATAAAGTCATTTCTAACTGCTGTTTTAACAGCACATTCAAAGCGGTGCAATTGAGTATCGCTGGATCATTTACAGGAGGAGAGAGAATGTCCGATTTCGGAACAATTCAAGAGCGCGTACGTATGAAAGAGCTACACAAGCTGTTTAAAACCCCTGAGCAATGTGTCGAGTACTTCAAAGACGGCATGAATGTTGGCATGTCCGGTTTTACCCCGGTCGGCTACCCCAAAGTTGTCCCGATCGCACTGTGTGATCATGTTGAAAAAAACAACCTGCAAGGCAAATTGAAGCTCAACCTGTTCATCGGTGCTTCTGTTGGTGCCGAAGTCGAAGACCGCATGGCTTCTCTCGACATGATTGACCGTCGCTGGCCATATCAGACCGGCAAAGAGCTGGGTAAGTCCATTAACAGTGGTAAAATCCGTATGGGTGACAAGCACTTGTCGATGTTTGCTCAGGACCTGAAGTTTGGCTTCTACACCAAGGACAGCGGTGGCGGACTTGACATTGGCGTTATCGAAGCCTCTGCCATCACTGAAAATGGCGACATCATCCTCTCCGGCGCTATTGGTGCCGCAAACGAAGTTATTGACATTGCCGACAAGATCATTGTTGAGATCAACACCGGCCTCCCTTCTTTTGAAGGGATGCATGACATCTTCATGACCGACGTACCTCCTTATCGTCAGATTATCCCGATCACCGACGCCAAGCAGCGCATCGGTACCCCATGGGTTCCAACTGACACCAGTAAAATCGTTGCTATTGTTGAGTCCAAGTTGCCAGACAACGGTCGTTCACTGCGTGGCACCGACCCGCAAGCCCAGGCTATTGCTGACAATATCGTCGACTTCTTCCAGGTTGAAGTTAAAGCTGGTCGTCTACCAAAGAACCTGCTGCCACTGCAATCCGGTGTCGGTTCCATCGCTAACGCAGTTGTTGGTGGCCTGACCACATCACCTTTTGAAGACCTCATCGTTTTCACCGAAGTTCTGCAGGATACCTTCCTCGACTTCATGGACTCAGGTAAGTGTAAGTACATCAATTGTACCTCCCTGTCACTCTCCAACGATGGCTTTGAACTGTGGTGGAAGGACTTTGAGAAGTACAAGAACCTGGTGCTGATGCGTCCACAACAGATTTCCAATAACCCGGAAGTTATCCGTCGTCTTGGTGCTATCGGCATGAACACTCCGTTGGAGTTTGATATCTTTGCCCATGCCAACTCCACCCACGCTGGTGGTACCCGCATGCTGAATGGTATCGGTGGTTCCGGTGATTTCGAGCGGAATGCTTACATTTCGATGATGCACTGCCCATCTTATCGTGCCAGCAAAACTGATGAGTTCGGTATCTCCGGTGTTGTTCCAAAGGTTCCGCACGTCGATCATACTGAGCATGATATTGATGTTCTGGTCACCGAGCAGGGTCTGGCTGATCTGCGTGGCATGTCTCCGATTGACCGTGCCCGTGAAATCATCGCCAAATGTGCTCATCCGACCTACCAGGACTACCTCACCGATTATCTTGATCGTGGGATCAAGGCAACTGGCGGTCATCATGAGCCACAGCTGCTGGACGAATGTTACAACCTGCACCTTAACCTCGCCAAAAACGGCACCATGCGTTTCTGGGAGAAGTAAACTGAAAGGGCGCATGCAATGCGCCCCTACGTTATGCAATAAAATGGCCCCGTCGGTTTTCCGGCGGGGCTTTTTTTATAAGCAATGAATAGTTGTACGAACGTCATATGTGCTGCAGATACAAGGCGCAGTGAAGATTCCCCCCCCTCCTCACCTCTCATTAAATAACCAACAATAAACATCACCAAAAGGCAATAAATCATTGACATTATTTAACATTGGTGTGATTATTGCTCCTGTTAAAGTACAACAATAAGATAAGCTTAATGTTTGTGAACTTGAAGCATTAATAAATACAATTAAATATGCAACCTCTCCGACAAGAGCAAACCCCGGGAGAAACCGGGGACGCAAAGCCAAGGGTCTGAAATTATAGAAGTTTCAGAAACGCCTGACTGCCGAAGAGAGGTGTTCCCAGCCGGACAGACCGTAAAAATACGGACTGTCAGATCGAGAGCACCCTCCTGGACATTCTGGTGGGTGCTTTTCTTTATCTTAGGAGTGCAAAAATTGCATAGACAAAAGTCACAAAAGTGCCATTTATTGTCACTTAGGTAAAGATTTATTGACATATTTCAGAGCCATACAGGCCGCTATCCAGAAACAAAGTGCCATGACAATCAAAATCAGAAAAGATCATAGTTTTTTCATATTTGCCATTCTGCTGCTGGCAATAATATTCCTGTTCCCGAAAGACAGCCGTGCCCTGGATGTCTCTATCGATGAACCGATGACGGGGCCAACGGCTTCTGGTTGGGTTCTTGGTGGCTCGGCAACCCTGACCGGTGACGGTTCTGTCGACCCGGTCGGTGACGGCTGGCTGCGACTGACAAACACCAGCCAGAGCCAAGCTGGATATGCCTACTTCGACACAGCCTTTGCCGTCAATTCTGGCGTTGTTGTCACCTTTGACTATGCAACCTGGGGGGGAACTGGGGCCGATGGCTACAGTATCTTTCTCTTTGATGCTGCGACGACCCCGTTTCAAATCGGCGCGTCCGGCGGTTCACTCGGCTATGCTCAAAAAACCGGCATCCCTGGTCTAAGCGGCGGCTACATCGGTATCGGGGTTGATGAATGGGGGAATTTTTCCGCAGCTACTGAAGGTCGCATCGGCGGTCCCGGTCGACTTCCAAATTCGGTTGCAGTTCGCGGCTCAGAAGCAACTGGATGGCCCTATCTCGGCGGCTCTGCTGCAAATGTGGGGCAACTCTGGTTCAACCAGGCAACCCGCCCGGTTCAGACCGGCCCCGAGTATCGAAAAGTTGTCATTTTTCTAACTCCGGTGGCGGCTCCTGACTATTTGCAGGTTGATACCTACATCCAGTTCGGTGCCAACCAGCCCCCTACACAGGTTGCCACCAACATCTATACCAAGGAATCAATCCCGGCCCAACTCAAGGTCGGATTTGCCGCTTCAACCGGCGGGTCAACCAATTATCATGAAATTCGTAATCTGGAGATCACCCCTTTCGGCAACAGTTCCGACCTGTCCACCTCCAGCAAAAGTGTTGTTGATATCAACGGTGGCGATGTCGAACCTGGCGACACCTTGCGCTACACCATCACTCTGAACGAAACCAAAGGTGTTGCGGCTTCCAGTATCCAGGTCACCGACGACATCCCTGCCAATGTTAGCAGTTTCAACGTCACCAGCATACCAGCTGTCGCCACTGACAATTCCACTGGTAGCGGCGGTGCTCACGGTAATGGCTATCTCGATATTTCCGATATCAGCGTTGCTGCCAACGGTAGCGAAACTATCACCTTCGAGGTCACAGTCAGTGGTGCCATTGGTGACACTATTGACAATGAGGCGATCATCATTAACTCCTTTGGCCCCGGAGCAACCCCCAACACCGCAACCCTTTTCATTACAGGTCCAGCGAGTGGACTCAAACAACTCTATCTGAATGCTGGCACCGACCTCTCAAGAACTTTGCCTGGCACTCCAGCCCCCCCCGAAATCACCATTGCCAAAGGAAACTCTTTTACCTGGTCCCAAACCCCAGTGTTACAAGCTGAGGTGAAAATCGACCCCACAGCTACGACTCCCCCTACTGACTTCGTACCGGTCGACCTCTATTATTTTAACAACAATAAGGACGTTAAGATCAACGTCACACTAGCGTGTTCCGGAGGGGGTTCCATCACCCTTCCAAATGATATTAAACTGAAAAAAAGTAAGACCATAAACCTAGCCTCCCTTAACATCCCGCTGAACAGCCAGCTGACTTGCGCTGCCGGCAACACCTGGACCCTCACTGTCTACAACAAAGAAAAAAAGGATCGTGATCTCCTGATCTTTCCGGTCGACGCCGGGATATCTCAGGTCGCTCTCCCATCCCTCGATGTCATCAATGTCGATAGTGTCGAATTTCATAAAGTTGCCTATCCGGGCGTTAGCCCGTTCACCTCATTCTCCGCGGGCGATACCGTCTATATCCGCAGTGTTGTCAGTGATCCCTTCGGCTACCGTGATATCAACGGTGCAGAGCTGACTCTGATTGATGCAGCTGGCAACCCGGTCGCATCGGTATCGCCAGATGCCATGACTGAAGTGGCCGATTCCGGTACTGCGACAAAGACTTACGAATATAGCTACACCATCCCCGCCTTTCAGGAAGGGAACTGGACGGCACGGGTAGAGTCATTTGAAGGGACGGAAGGGACGATCAGCGATATTTCCCAGGCGACATTCCAGGTCGTCTCTGCACCCCAACTCACAATCCTCAAATCGGCTAACAGCCCTACCGCAAGCCCCGGTCAGGAAATTACCTACTCAGTCATTATCACCAATTCCGGCGGTCCGGCGATAAATGTTGTCATCGATGACGATACCGGATCCTACACCGCCTGGGGTCTTGATTCTTTCGGTAGCGGCATCCCCTTCTCTCTCACGCAACTGGCCCCAGGACCGCCGGCCGATTCCGGGCTGACCATGGGCACAGCAATCTACTACGACGAGAGCGATACACCGATCACCCCGATTTCAGACGGGGGCGGCGCAGGGGCTGGATTTGACAGCAGGGTGAATCGTTTTGAATTGCCGATGAACGGCACCATGGTGTCCGGTGGGCAGTTCAGGCTTGAGTACAAGGTGAAAGTAGAATGAAAAGTGAAAGGAAAACTCTAAAATCAATGCTTTTTAGCCGCGGATACAATCTGATCAAATCGGATAGGTCAACGGCTTTAAGCTTTTCAATCTTGGGAATTTAACATCAGAACTTATCAGATTTTATCTGCGGCTAAAAAAAGATTTTGAATCATTAATCGGTGGTCAATACCCACCATACATCATGTCAGGAGAAAAAATATGAACCGAATGAAATGTAAACTCGTAACCCTTATCACCCTTGCCCTGCTGATCCCGTTGACCGCCTGGGCGGCCCCCAAAGTTGAGCTGTCGATCACTGCGGAGAAGAGTATCGTCATTGAAGAAAACGGCCAGAAGGTGACCAAACAGGTTGCTGCAACCGAAGTGACACCGGGTGAAACCCTGACTTATACCATCAACTATGTCAACAGCGGCGACGAAAGTGCCACCAATGTTGCCATTGTTGATCCGTTCCCCGAAGGTTCCAGCTATATCACCGGCAGCGCCTCACAGAGCGGTGAACTGACCTTCTCGATTGACAACGGCAAAACCTATAAAAAGCCTTCGTTACTGACCTACACAGTTAAAAACAGTTCTGGAGCGCAAGAACAAAAAGTTGCTTCCCCGGAAGAGTATACCCACGTGCGCTGGCTGATTCCAGCTATCGCCGCCGGGGAAAAAGGTTCCGTCTCATTTCAGGTGTTGATGAAATAACCCCGAATAAAAGGAGAATAAATCATGACAGATTTCAGCAGATCAAAAAGTAGAGCATCACCTTTTAGAAACCGGCACGGTCCCCTGACCGGCTCAAACCATTTTGCGGCAGTTTTGACTGCCAGTACCAGTTACACAACCACAAAAAGGAGAAAAACAATGAGAAGTGAAAGATTAAACAGAATCAGCAAAACAGTGCTGAGCGGCCTGGTGCTGATTGCACTATTGGCCTTCAGTTCCAGCAGTGCATTCGCCGCAGTCAGTGCTGATGCTACAATTTTCAACCAAGTCACTGTGAGCTACGCTTCAGGGACTCAAACGCTGACAGCAACAGCAGACGTCAGTGTTACAGTCATTACCCTGGCTGCAATACCGACCATCAGCGTAGACAAAACAACCGATACCGCCATTGCCGGCGGCGTAGTCGTCTACACCTATACTGCTCGCTCCAATGCCAATGGTGAAGATACCTACGATTTAACCACAATCGATTCAGTCGATGCTAACGTCTCTGCTTCCACTGACTCATCAGTCGGCACTCCTTTCACCCTCTGGGGCGGAATCGTACTCAGTTCGGGTGCTGACACCATCGGCCTCCCTGGTGGATCTGTTGCAAATGTGGCTACCAATGAAACTGTTGAGTTATTGGTCAACGGAAGCATGCAGCGCTACACGGTTACCGCTATAAGTGGCGGAACTGCCGAAATTGCTGGCACGCCTGAAGTTCCGGCGTTACTGACCTTAACACCAATTGGTACTAGTGAAGCTATTACCTCAACAAACGTCAATGCCGGTACTCAAGTCGGTGAATACAGTATCTTCTACGTCAACCTTACTGTCGGAGATATCACCACACCCGGCACCGATGGTACCCACACTACTAACCTGACTTTCACCACCAATGCTACCGATGCAGGTGGCACAGTTGTTACCTACACGACATCGGCTGGTGACACCAATGAGACGGTCACCACCGTTATCTCCCCTGAAATCACCATCACCAAAGAATCCAGCAATATAACTACCGGTAGCGGATTTGTTTCCAATAATTCAACCACTGCCAAACCGGGTGAAATAATTGGGTACAAGATCACGGTAACCAACACTCATGCGACTGCCGCCGTGTCTTCAGTCACCGTCAGTGATGCCGTGCCAGCCTACACCACTCTGGTTAAAATCGGCAGCGACTTCGCAACTGTAGATGATGGATCTGCATCAGGTCCAGTGAACATCACCTTAGTCAACACCGATACAGAGGACTCTACCATCGGATCAGGTGATGCCGGAATCAATGCAGGAGACAGCATAAATTTCTACATTGGAACCAGCAATCATGGCGATCACTCCGCTGGAACTGTAACCGGTGGCAGCGTCGCTGCAGGTGCAATCTATATTATCGAGTACGCAGTTAAGGTCGACTAGCAACAAACCGCCGGACGGTGGGCAACCGCCGTCCGGTATTACAACCCGCATAAGGAGCGAATATGAAAATCTTAACTACCAGAATCCTCGTCAGCGCCTTGCTGATGATCGGTCTGGTCGCAGTCGCCGGCAACGCCCTGGCGAGCGTGGCGGCCAA
>JAGGWI010000011.1 GCA_021157505.1 Desulfuromusa sp.
CCACTCAACTGACTTGCCAAACGGAGATTCCCACCGTGCTGCTGAAGCTGACTCATCACATCAGCCCCAGATGAGTGAGGGAGACAACACCGAACAGGGGGAGCAATTCAACCAGTTCGCAGGTGGCTCCCAAAGTATCACCGGTAAAGCCACCAATTTTTCGCAAGCTATAACGCCCCAACAACCAGAGAGTGGCAGCGCAAAAAGCAATGACGAATAATCCAGCTCCACCCAGCAATAACAGAACAGTAATAAAAAACACCCCAAACGGAATTCCAAAACGGAACCAACTGAAGTTATTGCGGGTAAATGCAGCCGTCCCTTCAGTCCGGGCATAGGGAAGCCAGCTGCTGATGACCGGCAGAGCACAACGGCCAGCAACAGGCATCAGCAGGATAGCCTGCCACCGCCACTCTACGGGTAGAGCAATCAACAGCATCAACTTGAGCAATAGAACCAGAACAATGGCCGTGACCCCCATCGGACCGGAGCAACTGTCCTTCATGATTTCAAGCATCTGTTCCCGACCACGACTGCTGAAAAAAGCATCAGCACTATCGGCCAAACCATCGAGATGGAGTGCTCCCGAAACAGCGATCATTGCCACCAGCAGCAACACACTGGCGACCGGAATCGGCACCATCCAGCAAAGGACTGAATCAACCAGCACCATCAGTAGACCGATGAACAGTCCAACCACAGGAAACCAGTCGGGACTCTGGTGAAAATCGGACTCATCACCACACCAGGATTCGGGAATCGGTAGAATGGTCAGAAACCGGACTGCTGAAAAAAATGGTTTTGTTCTCATTTTGCCTCGGAAACGGCTGCTTCACTGAAAGTTGCCATCTCGGTCAGAATAGCAACGGCTCCATCCACCAGATTCATCGCAACAGCAGCACCAGTCCCCTCTCCCAAGCGAAACTGCAGGTCCAGGAGCGGTTCTTTTCCCAGATCGGCAAGAGCCGCAACCTGCCCTTTTTCGACACTACGATGTGCGGCAATCATATATTCTTTGCTTTTTGGTGACAAACGAGCCGCCAGAAGTGCCCCGGCAGTCGAAATGAATCCATCAATCACAATCGGTTTAGCAGCGGCGGCGGCACCAAGAATCAGTCCAGCGATTCCAGCAATTTCAAAACCACCGACTTTAGCCAACACATCGATCGGATCAGCAGGATCAGGGTGATTGAGTTCAAGTGCTTTTTCGAGGATGGCAATTTTATTTTCCAATTGAGCATCATCCAATCCGGTTCCCCGACCAACCACCTCGGCAACTGGCAGTCGGCAAAAAGCTGCCACCATCGCACTACTCGGCGAGGTGTTACCAATTCCCATATCACCGGTACCAAATATATCTGTGGATTCTGCAAGTTCCTGTGCTACGTCAATACCCGCCTCAAGAGCTTGAATTGCTTGATCGCGACTCATTGCCGGTCCATCTGCAAAATTGGCGGTTCCAAAGGCGATTTTCCGGTCAATAATAGCACCACCCTCTGCCATAGAGCCAAGATCCTCGGCTACCCCCATATCAACAATTTTGACTGTGGCTCCTGCTTGTTTGGCAAGGACATTGATCCCGGCAAATCCGTTGACAAAGCCCCTCACCATCTCCACCGTCACCTCTTTTGGAAACAGGCTTACCCCCGCTTCGGTAATACCATGATCTCCGGCCATCACTACGATCGTCTTGCGCTTGACTGCCGGGTGCACTGAGCCACAGATCCCCGCCAGATCCAGCGCCAAGTCCATCATCCGTCCTAACGCCCAATGGGGCATAATTAATTGATCCAGTCGCTCTTTAGCCTGGCTTCTGGCAGCACCATCCTGCCCCTTGATCCTGGCAACGGTTTCAGTAAGTAAATCCATATCCATTATTACTTGGTTCCTTTCAAAATGAGCGGGATACCGGAAACAATAAAAACCGCTTCATCGGCCAGTTTGGCAATCGTCTGGTTGCACCGACCCAAACAATCCCGATAATGACGCGAGATAGCGTCAGCCGGTACCAGTCCCATCCCTAACTCGTTAGTGACAAAAATAATTGTCTGTCCCCCTTGCCGACAGACATCAACAAGTTCATAGCAACGCTCACTGATCTGTTCCTCAGTCAAGGAGTTACTATTTTTCTCTGCCTGATATAGAAGATTGTTAATCCACAAGGTCAGGCAATCAATCAGTAGGATATCGAAATCTTTTGCCTGCCGAACTGCTTCACTAAGATTGATTGGAGCTTCAATAGTTTCCCACTCTCGCCCCTCACGCTGACTTTGATGCAGTGCAATACGATGATCCATTTCACTATCTATCTGCGGGCAGGTTGCCAGATAAGCCCGGCGACCCGTGAGCATTTCTGCACGTTTTTGGGCATAGGCACTTTTACCACTGCGACACCCCCCGCTGATGTAAATCAATCGATTCGAACTGTGTGGTTTCAACTTCGCCATAAAAAACCTGCTAAAAAGGAGCCTTAAATTAAAAAATCCCGATGCCTCATTACAGGCTTCGGGATACCGTTTATTATCCATGAAAATATCTGCCGTGGTTCTTACTCCACGAAGCTCAGGCAGGGTGGCTTAATAGAGGAGAAGTATCTGACTGGCAAAAAGAATCTCTGCTCACAGTGGCGGGTCCGTGACGGATTTGCACCGTCTTCCTTTTCCTCCTACGCCTTTTTATATTGTTGATTAGAAGATAAAAAAAACACTTCTGCAAGTAAAAAATATCTAACCGGTGTCGAGTGATTCTATTTAGCAAAAAGTTGCTATTGAATAAATCGATATTTTTTCCGCTTATCTACTTAACTCCACTTGTGTAGGTGCGACAACCGGAACGGAGGTGATTCAAGGCTAAATGAGGAATGTTTGAGCCACAGGCGAGTTTTGCGAATCTGCATTGAATCTCCTCCGTGGAGGATCGCTGACTCTACCAGTATTTTCTACGTTGGTAGAGTCAAGTAGATAACCAGAGTTATTTTTCACCATTGATAAAAAA
>JAGGWI010000039.1 GCA_021157505.1 Desulfuromusa sp.
CTTTATCCACCCCTTTACGTGGACAAAGCCCGATAATGGGACAGGAGCTACAGTAGGGAACAGGAGCTTTACAGCAAGCACGTCCATGGGCAATCAAGGTATGAGCGGACTGTGTCCATCTGTTTTCCGGTAGGAGCAGACTTAACTCTTTTTCAATCTGTTCCGGATTAGCAGATTTCGTCCAACCAAAACGCCGCGCCAACCGTTTTACATGGGTATCGACAACCATTCCCGGAATCTGGTAAGCATTGCCAAGAACCACATTGGCGGTTTTACGACCAACCCCGCTCAAAGCAACCAGCTCTTTGAGATCTGCCGGAACCTCCCCTTGGTGACGGGTTAAAACCTGTCCGGCGCAGCTGATTAAATTTTTTGCTTTATTACGAAAAAACCCCGTTGAACGGATCAGCTCTTCAACCCGGCCCTGGCTGGCTGCCGCCAACTGTTCCGGTCCGGGCAACTGTTCAAATAGTTTTGCAGTGACAATATTAACCCGTTTATCGGTGCATTGAGCCGAAAGAATTGTTGCCACCAGCAACTGCCATGGATTTCGATAGAGCAGGGCGCAGTGAGCCTCAGGATAAATATTTTCCAGCGCTTGCAATAATTGCAACGCCTTTTCCGCTTTTTTCATATTTTATAATATCACTTATCTTGTGACCTACCCACAGATGGGGTCAGGCTGTTTGGAGGGGACACGGGTAAGTTTTTTAACCTTGAGAACTTCACGAGTATCGCTTGTTTCAACGGTAAGAACCAGCGGCAGATGTGTGGAGGCCTTACGCGCTTCGGCGGTCATAACAACACTCCCGGCCAATGCTTTTATCGGACCACGAAAATAAATCCGGTCACGCCCCCAGAGTGGAATTTTCCCGGGAAAATTAGCTCGCCAGGCTGGAAAACCGGCTCGCTTGAGGTGTTCATTCAGTGGGATCTGACCACTCCCCCATAGGGGGAGACCAAAATCACCACAAATGATGGTTGCACAGGGGAGGAGGGGATTATTCAACAGTTGGTCCCCCATGAGAAGCTTGACCTGCTCACGGCGCTGCCGAAAGTTCCAGGAGAGGGTTAAGTTGAACAGGTGAATTCTTTCGTCTGCATATTCCAGGTCAGCCTGAACACAGTGACCACCAAAACCAAGGGACCGTTCCTGAACATGGTGCAGAGGGTATTGAGACAAAAAGGGACATCCCCCTTCTGCATCAGAACCATAGCGGGTCAATCCCACCCTGTCTGCCAACTGTTCAACGGAACTCATTCCTATCGGCGAACCAATCTGCTGCAACATGACCAATTCAGGCTGTTGGGCACGAATGACTGCAGCACAAAGCTCGGGAGCAATCTCTCCTGCAGCATTTCTGGCACCATTGATATGATAACTCATGATCCGGAACGTCGCCATAATTCGCCCCTGAAGATTAATCGATTAACTTATATCGGTTAAAGTCTGCGGACAGATTCAATTATAACCTGAGGCTCAGGATAATCCCTGAATTGAGCTCCCTTTGCGACCGTTTTAACTTTGCCAATTTTTTCCACAATATTTAACCCGGAAATAACGTGTCCAAAAACAGCATAACCAAACGCTCTCGAACTGTTTCCACTGTGATCAAGGGAACTATTATTCACCAGGTTGATAAAAAATTGACTGGTGGCACTATCGACAACACCGGTCCGTGCCATAGAGATGCTCCCTTTACGATTCTTCAGACCATTATTTGCCTCATTCTTGATGGGATCGAGGGTCACTTTCTTAGTTCCAAACTGATTGAAGCCCCCACCCTGAATCATAAATTTTTTAATCACCCGATGGAAAACAGTACCGTCATAAAACTTCTGATCAACATAGGTAAGGAAGTTTTTAACCGTCTGAGGTGCCTCCTCTTCATTCAACTCAATCCGTATCGTTCCCATACTGGTTTTCATCTCGACCACCGGTCCAGCGTAAGCCACCCCTGCCAACAATAGAAACCCTAGTACCAATAATAATTGTTTCATACTCTCCCCTTAAATCGCTTCTGCGCGTAAATCTCGCAACATTAAATCGGTTACGGCCTGACGCGGTGACTTGTTCTGGTAAAGAATTAAATACATCTGTTCAATAATAGGGACTTCAACCCCCAGTTTCTCAGCTAACTGGTATGCTGACAAGGTTGTTTTTACCCCTTCAGCGACCATTTGCATGCCAGCTAAAATAGTATCGATGCTGCGGCCCTTACCCAGCTCAATACCAACACTGCGGTTTCGAGACAGATCACCGGTACAGGTCAATACCAGATCGCCCATCCCCGCCAATCCGGCAAAAGTCTCTGCCGAACCACCCAGTTTCACCCCCAGGCGGGTCATTTCAGCTAACCCCCGGGTAATTAATGCAGCACGGGTATTGTGCCCAAAACCGAGCCCATCAGCAACCCCGGCAGCCAGAGCGATAACATTCTTCATGGCGCCACCCAGTTCGACACCAATAATGTCGTTATGGGTATAAACGCGAAACATCTCAGTACTGAATATTTTCTGAATTTCTGCCGCAACGGTCAAATCTTTAGCTGCTGCGACAACCGCTGTTGGCATTCCTGAACTCACCTCTGTTGCAAACGAGGGACCCGAAAGGAAACCAAGCTGTCGATGCATCGACTTAGGCAGCAACTCTTCAAACACCTGAGACAACAACATCAGACTCTCATTTTCAATCCCCTTGGAGGCAGAAACAATTGTGGCTTGTGGTAATAAATCGGGCAGAACCTGCTGTAATACCTGGCGGGTGACTTGAGATGGAGTGACAAATAAAACGAATTGTTTATCAGTCACTGCAGCCGTTAGGTGACTGGTTACCTGTAAATTTTTAGAAAGATGGATCTCTGGAAGATAAAGATCGTTGATTCCCGACTGCTGCATCCGCTCAGCCAGATCCTCTTCATAACACCAGAGTGTCACCGGATAGCCTTTTTCGGCCAACAGATTAGCTAAAGTGGTTCCCCAGCTTCCAGCGCCAATGACAGCAATCTTCATTTCCATCTAGATAGCTCCTTTTTTAGCCTTGATCCGCTGTTCCAGGTGGTCAATCTTTTTTTGCAGCAAAGCCGGATATGAAAACCCCTCAAGCTGTTGGTAACTCTGTAGAGCAGCCTCCAGCGACCCCTCTTCCTCCAGCAGTTTTGCCAGATCAAATCGGGCCTGAACCTGGTAGCTGCTATCCGGATATTGCTCTATCAAAGATTGCCAATCCTGGCGTGCCTCATCCACCCGCCCTTCCAGAAGTAAAATCCCCCCCTTCCGATATAACACGCTGGCTGCCAGGGGGCTGTGTGGAAAGTTTTCAAGCAGGGTCTCCAATTCAATCCGCGCCTGGGGATAGTTTTCGAGACGAAAATAACAATCGGCAATTTCATAATAGTATTGTTCGGGGTTACCCAGGTTTAAATCCAACAAGCGCTGGTAAAATTCAATCGCTCGTGAATAATCACGCAGTGTATATTTGACAATCTGTGCCGCCGCTTCACGGGCGGGCAACACCAATGGGCTCTCCGGGTAATCATGTTCCAGTTGCAGATAATTGAGCAATGCCATTTGCTCATCCTGGTGATCGTACTGCGAGAGCCTGGCTATTTTAAATAGAGCCTCAGCAGCTTCTTCGGCTCGGGGATATTGTTGATAAAGTTCCCGATAACTCTCTTCAGCAGCAACTATCTGCCCCAGGCTCTCCAACTTGACCCCTTTGGCAAATAATTGTTGTGAAGCAGTTAACTGCTGCTTGCGGTAGACGGGAAACAGGCTGGCTGTTAATACCAGAACAGCCAGAACATAAAAGATCCAGCGATTGCGGCTAGATTTCTTCGTCTTGATTTTTTGTTGTTTCAACTCCCGCTTCAGTTGCTTCTTCAGTTGGTGCAACTCCATCTGCGGTATCCTTCTCTGCCAACTTGGCAACCGAGACAATTAACTCACCCTCTTCCAACACCATCATCCGCACACCTTGGGTGTTGCGTCCAATGGCACGGATATTTTTCACCTTGGTGCGCAGCAATTTACCGCGAGTGGTTATGAACATCAGGTCAGATTCATCATCAACCATTTTGATGGCAACCACGCGGCCATTTCTGGCACTGGTTTTGATGGTGATAATCCCTTTACCACCCCGGCTCTGAACCCGGTATTCACCGATATTGGTCCGTTTTCCATAACCATTTTCAGTCACGGTGACCAATGCCAACGAGGTATTCTCGGTCACCGACTGCAAGCTGACCACTTCATCATCGTCAGCCAGGTTCATGCCACGCACACCTCGGGCAGGTCGCCCCATGGAACGAATATTGGTCTCCGGGAAGCGGATTGATTTACCGTTGCGACTCGCCAACAACAGATCACGCTTGCCATCGGTCAACCGCGCTTCAATAAGGCTATCACCGGCATCGATAGTCAAAGCAATGATACCACCGACGCGTGGATTGGAATAAGCCATCAGCTCGGTCTTTTTGACGATCCCTCGCGCGGTTGCGGTGACGATATATTGGCCGGCCTCAAAACTCTTGACCGGAAGAATCGTCCGCACCGTTTCTTCTGGAGCCAACTGCAATAGATTAATAATCGCTTTACCCCGAGAAGCTCGACCGCCTTGAGGAATTTCATGCACTTTAAGCCAATAAACCTTTCCCCGGCTGGTGAAAATCAGAACATAAGAATGGGTTGAAGCAACAAACAGATTTTCAACAAAATCCTCTTCCTTCGGTTTGATTCCGGTCTTCCCTTTTCCACCACGACGTTGAGCCCGATAGAGTGACACGGCATTCCGCTTGATGTAGCCACTATGGGTCACAGTCACGACCATATCCTCTTCAACAATCATATCTTCCAAGGTCAGATCTGCAGTTCGGTCAAGAATTTCCGTCCGCCTCGGATTGGCAAATTTTGCTCTCAACTCGACCAATTCCCCCTTAATAATGGCGAGAATTTCTACTTCGCTGGCCAGAATTTCCTTCAGTCGGCTGATCTGTGCCAAAAGTTGTGTCAATTCCTCAAGTATTTTACCCTGCTCAAGTCCGGTCAAACGGTGCAAACGCATATCGAGAATGGCCTGCGCTTGAATATCCGAAAAGGAAAACCGGGTTATCAGACCCTGTTTGGCCTCGGCCGGAGTTGCACTACTTTTGATAATCTGAATAACTTCATCCAGGTTTTCCAGCGCCAGCTTTAATCCATGCAGAACATGGGCTCGTGCTTCGGCTTTTTTGAGTTCAAAAATACAGCGGCGGGTCACAATTTCACGCCGGTGGGCAACAAAGCAGTCGAGGACTTCCCGCAGATTGAGTATTTTCGGCTGGCCAGAAACAATCGCCAGCATAATGATACCAAAAGAGCTCTGCATGGCGGTCATCTTGTAGAGTTGATTCAAAACAACTCCGGGAATCATGTCCCGTTTCAGCTCAATAACGACCCGCATCCCTTCACGATCCGATTCATCACGCAGATCAGAGATGGCTTCGATTTTCTTGTTTTTGACCAAATCAGCGATCTTCTCGATCAGGCGCGCTTTATTGACCTGATAGGGAAGTTCGGTGATGATAATTGCCTCCCGGCCGCTCCGTCGGTCGATCTCAACCAGAGCACGGGCACGCATCTGGATAATTCCACGCCCATTCTTGTAGGCCTCATGGATTCCCTCTTTGCCATTGATGAACCCAGCTGTCGGAAAATCAGGACCGGGAATTTTCTCAATAAGATCATCAATACTGATGCGTGGATCATCGATCAATGCCACCAGCCCATCAATCACCTCACCCAGATTATGGGGCGGTATCTTGGTTGCCATACCAACAGCGATACCCTCGGAACCATTCACCAGCAGATTGGGGTATTTACAGGGAAGAACCAGTGGTTCTTCCAAAGAATCATCATAGTTAGGGCCAAATTCAACGGTTTCTTTATCGAGATCATTCAACAGTTCGTGCGCCAGCTTATCCATCCGAATTTCGGTATAACGCATCGCTGCTGCAGAATCACCATCGACAGAACCAAAATTACCCTGACCGTCAATCAGCGGATAACGCATCGAAAAGTCCTGTGCCATCCGAACGATCGTGTCATACACGGCGGTATCACCATGAGGATGATATTTACCAATAACATCACCGACCACCCGGGCCGATTTTTTGTAGGGCTTATTGAAATCATTATTAAGGTCATGCATGGCAAACAATATGCGCCGGTGAACCGGCTTGAGCCCGTCGCGGACATCGGGTAATGCCCGACCGACAATGACGCTCATGGCGTATTCCATATAGGATTTACGCATTTCATCAACAA
>JAGGWI010000018.1 GCA_021157505.1 Desulfuromusa sp.
GGTTACTACTATCAAGCGCTTCTGGAAGCTCTCTCGATCCACTATCAGTTTGATATCCGCAGTCCCTTTAACAAACTTACAGAACAACAGCAAAAAATTATTCTCTACGGCTCCGAAGATGAGCCTGTCCAGTTCTTTTACGATCAGGGTGAACGACGCCATTTTTATGAGAAACCGTTCGAAGGGGTGATCCCCAATCTACAACGCCGCTACCATGAAACCGATTCCGATTCAGTCAGAGAGAACCTGGAGCGGTTCATGAGTATTCTCCCCTGTCCGACCTGTAAGGGGGGAAGATTACGCCCCGAGGCGCTGCATATCACCGTGGGAGGAGAGAACATTCAGCAGGTGACTGACATGTCAATTGGGGATGCCGAAGTTTTCTTCGAAAAACTGGTGCTCTCTGCCAAAGATATGGAAATTGCCCGAAGGGTTCTCAAAGAGATTTGCGAACGACTCTCCTTCCTCTCCCATGTTGGCCTTGATTATCTGACCTTAAGTCGCAGTGCCGGGACTCTGAGTGGCGGTGAAGGACAGCGGATCCGACTGGCCACGCAAATTGGTTCCTCTCTCACCGGAGTTCTCTACATTCTTGACGAACCTTCCATTGGTCTGCATCAACGCGACAATAAGCGCCTGCTGACCACCCTGAAACGGCTACGTGATCTGGGAAATAGTGTCCTGGTGGTTGAACATGACGAAGAAACCATTAATGCAGCCGACCATGTTATCGACATGGGCCCTGCGGCTGGCATCCATGGTGGTCAAGTTGTTGCCCAGGGGACACCAGAGCAGATCCTGAAAAATCCCGATTCGTTGACCGGTGATTACCTTTCGGGAAAACGCTACATCATGGTTCCAACAGAGCGGCGTTCAACCCGACGCTGGCTGGAAATTATCGGTGCCCAGGCCAACAACCTGCAGAATGTTGATGTCAAAATTCCCCTTGGCGTTCTCACCTGTATCACCGGAGTCTCGGGCTCGGGAAAATCCTCTCTGGTGATTGAAACTCTCTACAAAGCTCTGGCACAAAAACTTCACCGGGCCAGAGACAAATCGGGACCGGTGAAAGAGATCCGGGGGCTGGAACTCCTTGACAAGGTGATTGATATTGACCAGTCACCCATTGGCCGGACACCACGCTCCAACCCGGCGACTTATACGGGAGTCTTTACCGACATACGGGATCTGTTTGCCCAGCTTCCTGAAGCAAAGATCCGCGGTTATAAACCGGGGCGTTTCTCCTTTAACGTCAAGGGTGGCCGTTGTGAAGCCTGCCGTGGCGACGGTATTCTCAAAATTGAGATGCATTTTCTCCCCGATGTTTACGTTCAGTGTGAGGTCTGCAAAGGGGCTCGCTATAATCGGGAGACTCTGGAGGTAAAGTACAAAGGGAAAAGTATTGCCGATGTTCTCAACATGACGGTCAATCAAGCCAGCCGGTTCCTTGAAAATATTCCCAGAATCAACACTAAACTTCAGACAATCCGCGATGTCGGGCTCGGATATATCAAACTGGGACAGAGCGCCACAACCCTTTCTGGTGGTGAAGCTCAACGGGTTAAACTCTCCCGCGAACTCAGCAAGCGAGCAACCGGAAAGACCATCTATATCCTTGATGAACCAACCACCGGATTACACTTTGCCGATATCCATAAATTGCTAGAGGTGCTCAATCGACTGGTTGAAACAGGGAATACAGTCGTCGTTATTGAACATAATCTGGATGTCATTAAAACGGCTGACTACATCATTGATCTTGGTCCGGAAGGGGGAACTTTGGGGGGAACTATCGTTGCCGCAGGAACTCCTGAAGAGGTTGCTCAAGTGTCAAAGTCCTATACCGGAAATTTCTTGAGCCCCTATCTCAGTAGTAAGTAATATTACCTCCGGAAACAGTTAGTCTTTACCAGAAGCTACTACGCAGAATTTGCACATTCAGACAATTTATGTCACTAAAACAAGATCTTAAACCTCCTCTGAAATATCGCCAGAGGGGGTGTTTTCATTAAAGGGTGGGTATTCCTTTAGAATCAGATAGCTTATTTTTTATACTCCCGGGGAGAGAAAAAGACAAATAAACAGGAGAAAAAGGCACAACCATTGCAACATAAAAGTTTACGGATCACTTGGCTCAGGAACAAAGGAGCACTCAAATGAAAAGTAAACTGTTAGCCCTTTTTGTACTGGTTGTCTTTCTCAGCGCATGTGCACCCCGTCAGGCACTGATTCAATCTGCCCCCCCGGGAGCCATGGTCACGATCAATGGCACAGAGGTCGGAACAACCCCAGTCCAATATGATTACTCTCTCAGTAATGGCAGCCAGCACCGGCTGCATATCACTCATCAGGGATACGAACCTGTCGATCAGACAATTGAAGCTGACAAAACCGACCCTGGTGCCATGAAACGCTGGCTGATCGCTGGAGCCGTCTGGACTCCTCTCTGGATCGGAACCTTTTTCACCAAAAGATTGAAAGAAAGTTACCTGTTTGTGATGAAACGCTACAACCCACCACTGACAGCGATGCTTGATTAACCTCCAGGAGGCTGTCTAACACTCCATGAGCTGGCTGCAAATCCGTTTGTTTGGCTCGCTTTTCAGCTCCTTTTCACCCCAGAGCTATGGTTATGAGCCTGCAAACGAGCTGAAAACTGTTCTCAAATCTCCGAATTTTCGCTTCAGTCCATAGTGTCCGACAACCTCCTAGCGGTAAACTTCTTCTTGTTTTTCCTAATACGTGCGACAATCCCGAATACTATTGAAGTTCTGAAGAAATTTAGATATGCAGACAAATTTTTCCAGTTTTTGGATACTGATATTCGATATTCTGGAATTATGATGCCGATACCGGGCAGTATCATAGCCATTGCCCATGTGTTCACACTGATATAAATTTAGGAGAGAGATGTGCCTGAAAAAAAGAGAATAGCACTGCTTATAGATTGTGATAATGTCAGTCACAACGCCATAGAAGGCGTTCTAGAGGAACTGGCTAAATACGGCATGGTCAATGTTCGGCATGCGCATGGAGATTGGAATAGCCAATCACTATCAGGCTGGGCTGACAAATTACACCCTCATGCCATAAGACCTATGCAGCAATTCGCATACACTAAAGGCAAAAATGCTACTGATTCAGCGATGATTATAGATGCAATGGATTTGCTTTACAGTAATAACGTTGATGCTTTTGCACTCATGACAAGTGATAGTGATTTCACCCCTCTTGTTTTAAGAATTCTCGAAAACGGGATGCCGGTTTATGGTTTTGGCGAAAAGAAAACTCCACAACCTTTTGTAGATGCTTGTTCCCCTTTTATTTTCACAGAAAATTTAGTGTCTGCCAGTAAAGACGATAAAAAAGGCGATGCAAAAGCATTACCTAAAAAAGGGACAAAGGCCTTAAGGAGTAACACAGCTCTCGTACGGTTACTCAGGACTGCAGTTGAGCAAGCGGCATTAGAAGATGGCTGGGCACATATGAGCAGAGTCGGTAATTACATATCAAATAACAACAGTTCATTCTCATCCATAAATTATGGGTATAAAAAACTTGGTGATCTAGTAAGGGCTAGCGAGTTATTTGATATCGAAATGAGAAACAATGGCTCAGCCATGCACATAAAGGATAAACGTAAATAAATTTATAGTGATAAAAGGGGACAGATCTATTTTGTGCCCAGTAGCTTTGATTCTGCTAACGTCCACCCATGCCCAGAACAGCCAGAATCGTCTTACCGAACTATCCCCACCACATGGCTCAATCGGGAGACAGACCAGAGGTCAGTCCCCTTTTAATTGCTGCATCCTCCCTAACCATACGACGGTATCGGATATTTATATTGATTTATAGCCGATTTAAACATATAGTTTGTCCATGAAGGATTTGCTGTATCAATATAATCCCTGGTGGGAAGAGTCATTCATCAATGAAGGGGTGAAACCCCGTGAAAAGTATCTCTGTGAACTCAGGAAGTATTTAGAGTTTAAGCAGATAATTATTTTGACCGGCCTTCGTCGCGTCGGCAAAACCACATTGATGAAAATTATTATTGAAGAATTGATTGCTGAAGGCACTTCACCAAAACACATTCTGTATGTAAGCCTTGATGATTATTTACTTCATAATAATAACATCATCGAAATTGTTAACGAATTCAGAAAAATTCACAAAATAAAAATAGAAGAAAAAATATATTTATTTCTGGATGAAGTCACATACAAAGAAGATTTCCATGTCCAATTAAAAAATATCTATGACACTCAAAATACTAAATTATTTGTTGCATCATCCTCAGCATCAATGCTCAGAGATAAAAAGGCGAGTTTAACAGGAAGAGCCATAACCATAGAAATAAAACCGCTGGATTTTGAAGAATACCTATTTTTCAATGGGATAACTATCAAGAAGAGAGACAGACAATTATATAAATCACACTTCCTTGACTATTGCAAAGTAGGAGGATTGCCAGAAAATGTTTTACATCCAAGCAGGGAATATTTAATGAATCTGGTAGATGACATTATCCAGAAAGACATAACAGCCTTCCATGCCATTAAAAACCATCAAATTGTGAGAGATTATTTTACCCTGTTAATGGAGAGAAGCGGTAAGCAGTTGAGTATCAACAAAATTGGTAAAATTCTTGACATATCCCCGGACACTTCAAAAAGATACTTAACATTTTTTGAGTCAACCTACCTTATCCACCTGCTTCCACGTTGGGGAAAAACAAACCAGAAGTTATTATCTGCCAAAAAGATTTATGCTTCTGATCTTGGAATAAAATATATGTTCGTGGGTGAAAGAGATCTTGGCAGCTACTTTGAAAACTATATTTATTTAATGCTGAGAAACAAGAAGATATTATACTATCTATATGAAGATACTACAGAAATAGACTTTTTCACCGAGGATAAAATCCTGATTGAATCAAAGTTTTATTCAGAATTAAACAAAAAGCAGGAAAAATTATTTAACGAATATCCGGCAAATAAAAAACTGCTGATTGATTCGGTAGAAAAATTGGCAGTCTTGCAGAAATTATAAAAAAGCCAGCTCACCGTTATCTATCCACAGTGAGCTGGCTTTTGAAATTAGGCTTCTGGAACAGTTATCACCCATAAACCCAGCGAGGCAAAAACAACACCAGGTCGGGCCAGAAGGTCAAGATCATCAGGATTGCAATCTGAATCAACAGAAAGGGCATGACCGCTTTTGAGACATAGACAAGGTCACGATTGACGATAGCACCGGAAATATACAAACTGACTCCCAGGGGCGGGGTACAGTAACCGATCCCCAGATTGATGGTCATCAGCAAACCAAAGTGCATGGTGTTGATACCAAATTTACTCAGTAACGGTAAAAAGATCGGGGTCAGAATCAGGGTTGCGGAAATAATATCCATAAACATGCCAATAATTAGCAGCAGGATATTGACCGCCAACAAAAATACCCAGGGGGAAGAAATACTGCTGACAACTGCCATAGCAATCTTGTTGGGGATCTGCTCAAAGGTGAGATATTCACCAAAAACCGAGGCACCGGCGACAATAATCAGCAGTGTTGCCGAAGTGACGGCCGATGAAACAACCACCCGCTTCACATCAAGAAGTTTCATATCCCGATGGATAAAAATCTCAACGAAGAAAGCATAGAAACAGGCAACCACCGCTGCTTCATTGGCGGTAAACATGCCGGAGTAGATCCCGCCAAAAATCAGTACTGGCAGAAACAGTGCCCAGACACTTTCTCTGACGACACCGAGAGCTTCTTTCAGGGTTGGCCGTTTAGTGGTTTTTAACCCCTTCTTTTTGCAGACAATGTAGGCATACAGACTCATCGCCACCATAATCATCAATCCGGGAACGAACCCGGTTAGAAACAGCGCCTCAAGAGGATCATTACTGACCATGGCGTAAAGAATCATCGCAATCGAAGGTGGGATAACGACTCCAAGGATCGGAGCAGTGGTCATGACCCCGACCGAGAACTGTTCGTCGTAGTCATTTTCAACCAATGCCGGAATCATGAAACCACCAATGGCAACTACGGTTGCCACGGTTGAGCCGGAGATTGCACCAAAAAAACCACAGGCCAGAATCCCGGCCATCGCCAGGCCACCAGGGAGAAAACCAACCAACACATTGGCGGTTTTAATCAGTTTTTCAACGATACTGCCGGTGGTCATGATGTTGCCGCACAGGACAAAGAACATCACCACCACCAGAGCAAATTTGTCCATACTACGATAAAGAACTTCGATAACAATCTGCGCATCGATCCCCAGCAGATAAACCAGACCGAACGTCCCGGTAAAGAATAGTGCCATAAATACCGGGATGGTTGTGGCGAGGCAACCCAGCAGCAGGGCAAGTATCAACAGGTAAGTGGAATCCATGGTTATTGTTCCCCCGTCACATCTTGCTTACTGCGCCAATCTTCAACCATAACAATCAATGTGCGGAAAAACATCATCACCCCCATGATCGGGAGGATCGCGTAAAAATACCACTCGGGGATCTGCAGTGTGGTTGTTCGGGCATATTCATCGGCAAACATCATCATCGTCATCTTGCCACCGAGATAGACCATGATTCCAGCAAAGAACAGAACTGCCAAGTGCGAAAACAACGTCAGCGGCCGCTTCAATATTGGAAATATCTGTGGCAAAGCATCAATACGGATCAATGAACGGCTTCGAATTGCGGCAACACAACCGATATAGGTGGAAAAATAGATAACCTTGCGCACCACCTCATCCGACCAGTAGAGACTGATATTGTTGGTAGCTTTACGCAGAATGACATTGGCCATGGCGGTCAGCAAAGCAACACTGACAGCAATAAACAGTGACCAGTCCTCAATAAAAAGGAAACCACGATCAATGGTTTTGAAAGCTTTTTTCAGCATGATTTATCTGTTCCTGCCAGAGAAGTGGGAAAAATAAAACTCTATCGCCAGGTCGTCAGGGCGGATCAAAAAGATGCAGATGCAAGGCTTGCGAAACCTGATCCCTGAGGCGTAGTAAGGCTACGTCGAAGGGTGAAGGTTGAGCATAACGCAGCAGATGTATCTTTTTCATCCGTCCTAGCCGCCAGTCGGACTATCTGGGCTGAAGCGAAAATTTGGTCGTTTGAGATCAGATTTTGGCTCATTTGAGAGTAATAGCCGTAGCTATTGGTCGAAAAGGAGCTGAAATATGGGCCAAACAGACGAATTTGCAGCCAGCTCATTGATAGTTCGACAGACTGCTAACACAAAAAAAGCCGGGGAGGCGAACTCCCCGGCCTCTCAAACCGTGTGATTATACAGACTCAGCTATCAACTGCCAAGCTTTGCTCGAACCTTGGCCAAATAATCGGGACCAATTCTCTCTCCCCACTTTTTCAGTACTGGTTCGGCCAGTTTTTTCAGCTCACCAATTTCCCCATCGGACAACTGATAGAATTGAACTCCCGCCTCTTTGGCTTTGGCAACCTGAACACCATACTGTTTACGTGTCGCTTCCCGTGTTGCTGCACTCTCTTCAGCAATAACAGCCAGGAATGTTGCACGTAAATCAGCTGGCAACTTATTTAACCAACGTTTATTGATCAGATGAACAAATAACCCTTGAGCATAATTCAACTCGGTAAAGTTTTTGGCTATGGTGAATTTTTTGGTGATGTTACAAACGATAGCAGTATGGTCCAGACCAGTGATAACGCCGGTCTGTAACGCCTGAGGGACATCACCCCAAGGCATAACCGTAAACTGCAGCCCCCAAGCCTTATAAATATCCGCATTAACAGGAGCTTCTGCTATACGGAATTTAACATTTTTAGCATCCGCCAGCTTTCTGATCGGTTCGGTCGTTGCCCAACCGTAGGGACCATAACCAGTGATATCGATGGCGAGAACTCCCCTGCTTACCGCAGCATTGGCAAAGGGCTCCCAGACTTCCGGATCATTACGGAAGGTATCAAGTTTATCAAAAGTATCGACAACATAGGGCAGGTTGACAATTCCGAGTCGATCAGCAGCGTTGGCAGCGAAAACTGAAGAGCTGAGCATCCCCTGAACCGCACCGAGCTTCAATTTAGTGTAGACATCTTTCTCGCCGCCAAGCTGGCGCAGAGGGCGATAGTCGACATAGATCTGCCCATTGGTTTTTTCCCAGACCATGTCACGAATCCGATAACCAACCGCAACACCTTCGATGACTGGATGGGAAATATTTGAGAGAATATAGGTGTATTTTGCACCACTCGGATCAAACTTTGGTTGCCAGGCCGCCAACGGATCTTTTTTACCTGCGGCCATCCCGGTCACCGGTAGACACAATGCTAACAGCAACAATAAGACTAAAACCTTTTTCATCTGAAACCTCCTTAGTAGGGTAAAATGGCAGATCGTGTTTCGTCATCTCAAAAAAAAATTAAATATTAGTAAAATCAGCAACTTATGTGACAAACGATAGCTTTTTAGTTTACCCGGGTCAAGCTCCAATCTTTAATTTCAGAATAAAAAACGCCGGGATGAAAATTCCATCCCGGCGTTTTTATTCACCAAACTGATATGGTCAAGGCTTCAATCTTTGAGCATTTCCCGCACCTTATTCAAATAATCCAAGCCAATTTTTTCTCCCCACTTTTGGACTACCGGCTCAGCTAGTTTTACCAACTTAGCTTTTTCGACCGCTGGAAGTTCGAAAAACTCAACCCCATTCGCTTTAGCGGCAGCGATCTGATCCCGTTGTTGCTGTTCGGTCAAAGCACGAACCTGCTGACTCTCTTCTTTAATGATCCGACTTAATAGCTGCTGCAGATCTTCAGGCAAACGGTTGAACCATGTTTTATTGATCAGGTGGATATAAAGCCCTTGAGCATAATCGATATTGGTATAATTTTTGGCAACGTTAAATTTCTTGGTGATATTACAGACGATTGGGGTGTGATCAAGTCCACTGATCACCCCGGTCTGCAGAGCTTGTGGCACATCTGGCCAAGGCATAACAGTAAACGGGATTCCCCATGCTTTGTAGAGATCAACATTGACCGGTGCTTGAGCAATACGGAAGAGCTGAGTTCTTGCGTCTTCCAAGGTTTTAACCGGTGTCTTAGTTGCCCAGCCATAACTACCATAACCGGTGAAATCGGCAACAATTACCCCTTTTTCTTCAGCATCCATCCCATATGCACGGAACAATTCCTCACTTTGACGAAATTTTTCCAGCTTTGAGAAGCTAGCGATTAAAAATGGCAGATTGACAATGCCGAGGCGGGGGGAAACATTGGGTGCCAGAACTGAAGAAATGAGCATCCCCTGCACCGCTCCCATCTTCAATTTACGCAGGACATCTTTCTCGCCACCCAACTGCGAAATCGGTCGGTAATCGACATACAAACGACCGTGGCTTTCTTTCCAGATCCGGTCACGAATCCGGTAACCAACCGTTCCCCCCTCGATAGCAGGGTGAGCAACGGTCGACAGCAAATAAGTATATTCTGCACCGCTGGGATCAAATTCTGGTTGCCATGCAGCCAATGGATCTGCCGCAAATACAGTAGTGGAAAACAACAATATCAAAACCAGAAATAAACTTGAAACCAAACGCTGCATAATTATTCCTCCTTATGAAATAAATGATCCGAGAGTAGAACATAATTTTAGTTTTTGCTCAATGTCTGAGTACATAATCATCGGTCAGCTCTTTTCCTGCGTCGACGTCTGGTGTATGCTCAAAAGAAATATTTCAAGGAGTTATCTTATGTCCCGTTTTATTCTTTCGTTGTTACTGCTGCTGAGTTTTCTGACCCTGAATGCCTGCGCTGCCCAACAGCAAGAAGCTGCAAACGATACTGCTGCAGCTCTGACCAGGCATTATCCACAAATTAAATATCAGCAGATCAACCCAAGTCCGATTGCCGGGGTTTATGAGATCATCGTTGAAAATGGTGAAATTATCTACTTTGTCCCAGCTTCAGGACATATGTTCTTTGGTGACCTCTGGACTGATGATGGCCACAATCTGACCCGTGAAAGTAAAAGTCGACTGATGTCTGCCAAGCTGAAGGAATTTCCCCTCGATCAGGCTATCAAGATCGGTGATGGGCCTAACCAGGTGATTGAAGTGACAGATCCCGATTGTCCCTTCTGTCGGCAGAGCTCTGACTTCTTTCTTGGCAGAGATGACGTGACCCGCTATATATTTCTTTTTCCCATCGATCAACTCCATCCGCACGCCGCAGACAAAGCCCGCTATATTCTTTCGGCAGCAGATCCGGAACAAGCTTATGAAGAAGTTTTCAGCGGCCAGTTTGATCAGCAACCGTTGCCCCCCTTTACCGATAATGGTCGACTTGAGCTCCAGCGGCAGATTGCCAAAAATATCGGTATTCATGGCACCCCGCAATTCTGGATCAACGGCCAGCATGTTGCCGGCTTCAATCCGCAGCAGTTTGAAACCTTGTTGAACAAATAACCCGGATTTCTCAATGAATCAGACTAAATCGTTACAGCGACCGGAATTACTTGCCCCCGCAGGAAGTATGGAAGCCTTTTTTGCTGCCGTTGATGCGGGCGCAGATGCTGTTTATACCGGCTTGAAGGAATTTTCTGCCCGGGCTAAAGCAAAAAATTTCAGTCTCAAAGAGATTGAAAAAATTACCCATTATTTACAGCAGCGACAGAAACGCCTCTATGTCACCCTGAATACCCTGGTGAAAGAGAATGAACTATCGCAGTTGATTGATACTCTGGGAGCCCTGGAGGAAATCGGGATTGATGCCATAATTATTCAGGATCTGGCGATCTGGAAGGTGGCGAAAGATCATTTCCCGGGATTGGAACTCCACGCCTCGACCCAGATGACCATCCACAATGCCGCGGGAGTTAAAATGCTGGAGCGGATGGGCTTCACCCGTGGGGTGTTGGCTCGGGAGATGACGCTGGAAGAGATTACTGCAATTCGCCAGCAGACGACTCTGGAGCTGGAGCAGTTCATTCATGGAGCCCTCTGCTTTTCTTACAGCGGCCAATGTTACTTCTCCTCTTTCCTCAGCGGTAAAAGTGGTAACCGGGGGCGCTGTGCCCAACCGTGTCGCCGCAATCATCGCTACCGTCAGCAGGAAGGTTATTATTTCTCCCCCAATGATCTTTCTGCCATTGATCTGTTGCCCGAACTGGAACAGGCGGGTATTTGCAGCTTAAAAATTGAAGGGCGGATGAAAAGTGCCGAATATGTCCATAAGGTGATCAGGGCTTATCGGCAGGTTCTTGATGCCCCGGCCGATCAACGTAAAGCGGTTCTTAAAGAAGCTAAAGTGTTACTGAAGGAGAGCTTTGGTCGCCAACCCACCAAGGGTTTTTTATCCGGGGGACAACCCAGCGATATGGCGATCCCGTCACACAAAGGGGCGACCGGACGATTTTTGGGGATAATCAGTCGGGTTCGTGGCGGAGAAATCAGTTTTAAAACCAAAGAAGGTCTCCATCTGGGGGCCCGGCTGCGGGTACAACCGGCCATCGATAAAAGCGGCACCGCCTTCACCATCCGCCAGTTACTTCTGGATAAACGGACTGTCAACAAGGTGCCGGTGCACAGCTTTGTCAGTGTCCCTTCAACCTTTATCAATCAGTTCAACGTTGGTGACAGTGTCTTCATGGTCTCATCTCCCAGCGCTTTTTCAATGAGTGATTCTGCCTGTCGCCGGAAACTCAGCAATGTTCGCCCGCCAGCAGAAACGGTCGATTTACAGATTGAGGTCAATCCACAACAATTACAACTGAATGCCACGATTGGGACCGAAACCCAACAGTTTCAATTTGCTATTGACAGTTTTCCTGCCAGAGAGAAAGCTCTGGATAAAAAAATCCTTCAACAAACCTTTGCGGTAACTGCCGAAGAGCCTTTCAGGTTGGGAAAACTGGAGTGCGGTCAACTGCCTGAGATTGTTATTCCCCCCAAACGGTTGAAACAGATCCGCCGGGAACTCTATGCCGAATTGCGCAAAAATCACCAGCCACAAAAACAACAGCTGAGAACCGCACATTTACAGAGCGCCCGCAACGCACTGTTCCCTGTGACCAGATCACAACCGGAGAAACGGCAGCTCCGAATACAATTGAAAGATTCAAAAGATCAGCGCATCCTTCAGGATCAGGCGGTTGACCAGATTCTGGTTCCTCTCACCGGCCAAAATTTGCAGCACGCCCATAAGTTGACCCGACGGGCAAAACAACTGATCTGGGACATCCCCTTTGTCATCTTTGATAAAGACTGGCTTGACACCCGGAATACCATTCGCCAACTGGCACAGATGGGATTTGTTAATTTCCGTCTCAACAATCTCGGACATTTCCCCCTGTTTGATAAAATTCAGAACCTCAACCTCTACAGCAGTTTTCGCCTCTTTGCTCTGAACAGTCAGGCGATTGCCGCATTGGCCGAACTGGGGGTCAAAGAAGCAGAACTTTATATCGAAGATGACCGCAAGAACCTGGCTGATATTTTACGCCATCAACTGCCAATTCCGACCGCCCTGACCGTTTATGCCAGCGTTTCTCTCCTTACCTCGCGGATAAAGATTAAAAATGTCCGCTCCGATAACCCGGTCCTTTCTGATCGTGATGATGCGTTTCGGGTACAGCAGAGACAGGGATTGACTTGGCTGAACAGTGAAACGGATTTCTCTTTCATCGCTAATATTCCAGAACTGGAAAGCTTTGGTTGCCATAACTTTATCGTCGACCTCTCCCACCTTGGCCCGTTCAGCCAACCGGGGAAGCGGGTTCTTGAGGCCACAAAGCAGAACTATGACCCACAGGGAACCAGCAAATTTAATTATGAGCGGGGACTGGAATGATCTCTTTTCTCTAAAAGGTACAAGTGGTATTGCCCTTCCCAACAATCCTGATTATAGTGGGCGCTCAAATTTACCCTGTTACCCCATTTTGGAGGTTCAAAGTGAGAAAATATCGTGTCCATATATTTCTTCTACTGATAGCGCTAGGGATTATTTTTTATCCGAGCTACAGCCGTAAACCAGATCAGCAGCGAATTGACGCCTCAACCGTTGCAGCAACTCATTTTCTGGCGTTGGTCGATTCTGGACAATATGAGCAGAGTTGGGAAGTTTGCGGAGACTACGTAAAGAATGAATTTTCAAAGCAGGAGTGGATCAAACAACTCTCTGCAGTTCGCTCTGTTGCAGGGCAACTACTGGAAAGAAAACAAACAAATTATATCTACACCAAAGACTCTGTTGAGGCCAAAGCAAACATTCCGGAAGGAGAATATATGGTCTACTTCTTTGACTCAAAGTTTCAGAACAAAGATCATCTTTCCGAAACCACGACTCTGATGCTCGAACCAGATAACACCTGGCGGGTTGCCGGTTATTTTATCGAATAAAACCATCTTGCAACAACCCAGCAAGTGGCTGTATCGTAAATATCCACCGATCAAAATGTCTCTAGGAGGCTGTCGAACTCTCCGAAACCCCGGGCTGATCCCGCTAGCCAGCAGGTCCTTTCTGCGAAGCTGATAAATAGGGATTGATCCCTGATCAATATTTGCATATAAAGGCATGATGACTGCCAATCAACAAGAATTGCATAAGCTCCGACAAACTCCCCCGATCTGCCCTGTAGGCGAATCTGACTGCGGTATCATCAGTGAAGTTGCCGAGTTACGCCAAAATTTAGCCGAATTATCCAGCCTGGTTCGTACTGACACTTTGACTGGTATTGCCAACTACCGTTATTTTCTCCAGGCTCTGGAACAAGAGATTGAACGGACCCAGCGTAGTGGTCAGCCCACATCCCTGATTATGATTGATATAGATTTTTTCAAAAAGATCAACGATCAATGGGGGCATGAGGTTGGCAATCAGGCATTAATTCATCTCTCTCGACTGCTGCAACAAATCGTCCGTAAGCTGGATATTCCCTGCCGTTACGGTGGAGAAGAATTTACGGTTATTCTACCCGATACCAATCTGGCAGCCTGCCTTCCGGTCGCTGAACGAATCCGGCAAGGGATAGAGAAATTTCCTTTGACTGTTGCCGGGCAACCATTACCGATGACGATCAGTCTGGGGATTGCAACCTACACCGATAAAATGGAAACAAACGTGGAAGATTTAGTAGCACAAGCGGATCGATACCTCTACCAGGCAAAGGAGAGTGGGCGCAACTGCATCTGTCACGCCCGCCTACCTAGCATTGATATTGTTACTACAGAAGAAAAACAGGCACTGTCCGGGCTATTTGGCAGTGGAACTACAAAAAAGGATTGACCATGAAAATTATCGTTCTGGACGGCTACACTCTCAACCCGGGGGATCTCGATTGGGCACCGTTAAAAGAATTGGGGCCATGTATTATTCATCCCCGTATAGCCGTAGAACAGATTGTCGAAAAAGCACATGATGGGGAGATTTTACTCACCAACAAAACTGTTCTCTCTGCTGAGACCTTGGCTCTGTTGCCAAACTTACAATATATCGGTGTCCTTGCCACCGGGGTTAATGTTGTCGATCTGGAAGCAGCCAAAAAACATAATATTATCGTTACCAATGTTCCCGGCTATAGCACCAATTCAGTTGCCCAGATGGTATTTGCCCTGCTGCTGGAAATGACCCAGCATGTTGGCCACCATGCCGGAATGGTACGAGATGGGGACTGGGCCACATGCGCCGACTTCAGCTTCAGGGACCGGCCCTTAATTGAACTCGCCGGAAAAACCCTGGGGGTTGTCGGTTATGGCCAGATTGGTCAACAGGTAGTACAAATCGCCAGAGCTTTCGGGATGAAGGTGCTGGTGCAGACTGCTCATCCAGAAAAATATCAGCACGAATCAGAACCTGAATTTGTCGATATCGACAGACTATTTTCTGATTCTGATATCATCAGTCTCAATTGTCCGCTGACAGAGGCAACCAGGACCATGGTCGATACTGCTCACCTGGCACGGGTCAAACAGGGCGCCCTGCTGATCAATACCGGACGGGGCCAGCTCATTAATGAAGAGGCCGTAGCCGTAGCTCTTGAAGAGGGTTATTTAGGGGGCTATGCCACCGATGTTCTCTCTCAGGAACCCCCGAATAAAGACAACCCGCTACTTTCTGCACCAAACTGCCTTATCACTCCACATATAGCCTGGGCAACCAATGAAGCTCGGCAACGTCTGCTCGATATTGTGGTAGCAAATATTGTTGCATTTCAGAATGGTGAGCCACAAAACCGGGTAGCCTGATATTTCCAATCTGAATCATTGAAGAGTTAATAAAGGCCAGCCATTCATATGTTCACAGTTGGGGTGATTTACCTTGTTATTATCAGTTGTTGTTATATCTTTTTGTGGCCAATTGATCGAGATAAAGTCCTGCAGTCACTTCGATTGTCCTGGCAGTCATTACTCAAGTTACTGCCGTTACTTGTCGCTATTTTTGGGCTGGTCGGCCTGTTTCAGGAGTTCATTCCCCCAGAGATTGTGGCTCGCCTGCTGGGGAAATCAAGCGGTTTATTTTCTCTCTTAATCAGCACTTTTGCCGGAGCTATATCCATCGGGCCACCTCTGGCAGCCTATCCTCTGGCTGAAACCCTGCTCAATGCCGGGGCTTGGCCTCCCGCAATTGCCGCATTTATTTTCAGTTGGATTTCCATCGGCGTTATCACTTTACCTTTTGAGGCGGCAACCTTTGGCGCACGCTTTGCCCTGCTGCGTAATGGGATCAGCTTTATCGCCGCAATGCTCTGCGGGCTGATTCTCGGATTTTTACTATGATTCGGGTGCTCCTTCGTGCGCAGTGGTTACTGGTTACCACAATACTTCTCTACAGTTTGGCCTTTTTGGTCAACCCGGAGCAAGCCAGCCGGGCGCTCACCAGCGCGGCAACAACCTTTTCATCCGTTCTACCCCTGATTATTGCGGTTTTCTGCCTGGTTGGCTTACTGCATGTCTGGATCAGCCGCGATCGTATCGTCAGCCTGCTGGGACATGAGGGGGGGCTAAAAAGTCTGGTGATTGCGGCACTATGCGGCAC
>JAGGWI010000100.1 GCA_021157505.1 Desulfuromusa sp.
AACGGAGGATTACATGAAAAGCAGTCTGTTCAAAAACGTTCCACTACTTCTGGCGACCCTGGTCTGTTTCAGTATCATCAGTTTGCCAGCTTCACTATTAGCATCTGAGGTTGATATCAGCATGGGTGCTGGTGTGGCTGTTGTTCCTGATTATGAAGGTTCAGAAGATTATGAGGCTGTTCCTCTCCTGATGCTGAATGCGAAATGGGAGCAGGGCTATTACGTCAAATTTATGGGGAATAGACTCCGCGTTAATGTTGTCCCCGACAATACCTGGAGTGTCGGACCGGTGCTGCAATATCGTGGTAAACGTAGCGGTAGTGTCAGTAATAACAAGGTTGGCGACATGAAAAAAATCGATGCGACTTTTGAAGTTGGAGCATTCGGTGGTTTCAATGCTGAGGGGTGGGATGCCAGCCTGCAGTGGGTCACTGATACTTCCAATGAGCATGACGGCGCTCTGACAACACTTGATGGGGGTTATGCCTTTCCTGCCGCAGGATTAAAAAACCGGGTTGGTATTTCCATGACCTACGCTGATAAAGATTATATGGATACCTATTTTTCAGTTGGCCGGAAAGATGCTGGTCGTAGTGGCCTGGATCGCTATAAGGCAGATTCCGGTCTTAAGGATATTGGTATCAATTTCTCCAGTAGTTACGCTATCAATGAAGATTGGGGAGTGACCGGTCTCTTTAAATATGCAGCTCTCTTGAATGATGCTAAAGATAGCCCGGTTGTTGATGACGAAGGTAGTGACAGCCAGTTTACGTTTGGGGTTATGGCTACTTATAAATTTTAACTGATCATCGGGTGTATAATTTCAGGGAACCTGCAAGTTTAAATGCAGGTTCCCTGAGTTGTTTAACCCTTTTATTGTTTCATTATGCCGGTTAAATCAGGGGTTATGGATCCCCGCTTTTGCGAGGATGACGATTGAAATGTTTTTTTTAAGGGACCTTTTGGTTCCGATTCAAACCCCTGCACTTTTAGTGCAGGGCGGTTTAGTTTTTGCTTGGGGTTAATATCCTGCTGGAATTTTTTTGGGTGGTGACTCTAGAGGAAATTGAAGATGATGCGTCTCATTGTTGCTTTACTGTTTTTTTTCTGCACCAGTTCGCTGGGATTTGCTGCTAACGTTAGAAGTATCAGCGAAGTCAATCAGGGTAATAGCCTGAAGCAGGGAACCCGGGTGCAACGGAGTTCGGTGAAAAGCATCGACGAGGTTAATCAGAGCAGTAATCTGAAACAGGGAACTCGGGTGAGACGGAGTCCGGTTAGAAGTATCGATGAGGTCAATCAGAGCAGTAATCTGACCGAGAGCACTCAGGTGCAACGGAGTCCGGTTAAGAGTATCAACGAGGTCAATCAGAGCAGTAATCTGACCAAGAGCACTCAGGTGCAACGGAGTTCGGTTAAAAGTATCAACGAGGTCAATCAGAGCAGTAATCTGACCGAGAGCACTCAGGTGCAACGGAGTTCGGTTAAAAGCATCGACGATGTTAATCAGAGCAGTAATCTGACCGAGAGTACTCAGGTGCAACGGAGTTCGGTTAAAAGTATCGATCAGGTTAATCAGTATGATAATCTGGCAGAGGGCAGCCAAGGACGACAACCTCATGTTAAAAACAGCGATAAGGTCGATCAGGATCAGGACTCACTGTCGGAAGAACAGGCAACACCAATGGAGCAAGGTGATAAAATCAATCAGGTGAATGTGCTGGATAATTAACGCAAGAGATTGGGTTCAGGCCGGCGGTACCATCTTCGAGGTCGGTCGAGTTAGATGGTACAGTAATTCTGTCAGTTTCAAAAAATCCTACCCATATTTTTATTGAACAGCTCTCCCGGTTTTTTCTGTGGAAATTTTGAGAAAAACATTTAAACACATCATCTTAAAAGGTATAAGTTTATGTCACAATTAATTAGAAATTTCATTATGTTCACAGTTGTTTTCAGTCTCTTTGTTTTGATCACTCCACAGTCAGTCCTGGCGTCTGATGCCGCACAGATTGATCGTGAAGCCAGGGCAAGTCTTGAGACTCTCTATGCGAATTCCCCGGAGGCTAAAAAACTGGCGGCCGATGCTAGGGGGATTCTTGTTTTCACCGATGTTATCAAAGCCGGGCTCATTATTGGGGCTCAGTACGGTGATGGAGCATTGCTGCAGAATGGTGAAATCAGCGGCTATTATAACACGGTGGCGGCTTCCTACGGATTGCAGGCCGGAGCCCAAACTTTCGGTTACGCGTTATTTTTCATGACCGATAAAGATCTTAACTATCTCACGTCGAGTTCCGGCTGGGAGATTGGTGTCGGTCCGAATATTGTTGTTGTTGATGCCGGGGCTGCTACGGCTCTCACTACGACCACTGCTCGTGACAATGTTTATGCCTTTTTCTTTGATCAGAAGGGTCTTATGGCTGGTCTTGGATTGCAGGGATCAAAGATTACTAAAATTAATCCTGACAAGTGATCCTCTTGTGTGTGAGTTGCGGCAGCAGAGATGGGCTGCCAGGGCTTGCCGGGTTCGGTGTTTGTCAGGAAAAAAATAAGATCGTATTTTAAAAAATAGTGATACTATCAAGGTTCCAGTTGAAATTGTGACTAGGAGGCTGGGTTCATCTTTTTTTGTTGTGAGAGGCCACTGAGTCTCTGATTAGAATCTAAAGCACAGTGGGTTTCTCTTGTAAAAGGACAGGTCAGGTGAAAAGATTTCAACGCCCCATGTTTTTTATCAGTTTGCTGCTCCTGATCCTGGTGACATCCTGTACTCCAATTAAAAATCTGCATGAGTGGAAAGATCCTGCCTACACCAAAACCCTGCATAACACTTTGATCATCGCCAGGGTTGAGCAGGAATACATGCGCAATCAATTCGAAAACTTTCTCACCCATCAATTCAATTCTCTGGGGATTGCGGCAATTCCCAGTTATAAAGTTATGCCACACTCTGCAACAGAGATCACCCGGGATGAGGTTGTAGAAAAAGTCCATCAACTGGGAGTTGATTCGGTTCTGGTGATCCGTTCCATCATGCAGGAGTCGATAATAAATTATCAGCCGGGAGGGGCTTATTATGCAGCCACTGCGACCTCTGGTGCGTTTGGTGATGGTTGGTATACTGTGTATGTTGGAGCCATTGTCTTTCCGATGCGGGAATACGATATCGATTATTTCACCCTGTCGACACAGCTCTTTGACGTAGAGAGTAAAAAACCAATCTGGTCTGATCTGTCCAGAATCAAAGTCAGCAGCAGCTCAAGGCAGGCTGCAATTAATAAATTTGTTCCCTTCCTGGTACGTAAGCTGAATGAAAGCCAACTCCTTGAATAGTTGTTGGAGGCGTCAACAGTTATTTTTTGATATGATCCAATCTGAGAGCCTTTCATGGCGGGAAAATGAGTCATTCCCTTACTTTGACGTAGACTCGTGTTACCTATAAACAAAAAAAGGGTCACAGCGAAAGCTGTAACCCTTTAATTTTAGTGGTGCCCAGAGGCGGAATCGAACCGTCGACACGAGGATTTTCAGTCCTCTGCTCTACCGACTGAGCTATCTGGG
>JAGGWI010000091.1 GCA_021157505.1 Desulfuromusa sp.
ATGACAGATATTGTTTTTTTTGGAGTTTGGCGGTTTTGAACATTTCCTTTGCCCATTAAGAATTGGAATCGGGAATCGGGGACACTCAAAATTGGGTGTCCTTTTTGAGTGTCCCCAGATCCAATCCTGAAAGCCCACTGCTGTGGGATGTTTATCGTGTAAAAACATGGTGTTAGCTTGGTTCGACCTTAGCACATATACATCAGCTTAAGGAGACTGTTACTAAAATGATGGAGCGAAAGACATTAAGGATGATGCCAGCGTATCCAAAGCAACAAATTCGCAGGAGTCGATTTGGGCTTCATACGTGTGTGGGATTTGTTTTGCTTCTGTTTGTGCTTACAGGTTGCGCTACGACAAACAAGCCCCCCAGGTTGGAGTTGACCCCTGTAACCGATACACCCACCGGGATACACCATCAGGGGAAATTCGTCTGGAATGACCTTCTCACCGATAACGTTGCGGCTGCCAAAGATTTCTACGGCCAGCTGTTTGGCTGGACCTTTGAGCAATCTGGCCGCTACACGGTAGTTAAAAGTGAGGGCCAAGGTATTGGCGGCATGCTGCAGGTCGGAGATAGTGACAACATCACAGTAGAGGCCCGATGGATCTGTTCACTTTCTGTTGCCGATGTGGATAAAGCGGCTGCACTGGTAGCTGATGAGGGGGGCATCATTCACGAAGGTCCCCTGGATATGCTGAATCGCGGCAGGGGTGCCTTGATAAGCGATCCTCAGGGGGCAGAGCTGTTGCTGCTGTACGCTACAGATGGGGATCCTGAGGATAAAGAACCGGCCATCGGCTCATGGCTTTGGCACGAACTGTGGAGTTATGACACCGAGGCTTCTCTGGCGTTTTACCAGAAACTTGCCGGATACGATTATGACGGTGAAAAAGATGACTACCTGATCTTACTCAAAGATGAGCAATGGCGTGCAGGCATCCGCAACATATCGGATTCTGAGTTTACAATGCGCTGGATACCGGTCGTCCGGGTTGCCGACACGGAGGAGACTGCTGAACAGGCAAAAAAACTGGGAGGAAAGCTTCTGGTTGGCCCCAGACCCACACCCAGTGGAGGTAGCGTGGCATTATTGTCTGATCCGTCAGAGGCTCTGTTGATTATCCAGCGCTGGTCAGCAACAACTTCCGGGCAGGAGGAATAATCATGGGTAAATATATTACACTCGTGTTCGGGGTTTTATTCATCATCACGGCACTTTTTTTAGGTGGCTGTGGAGGCGGTTCAGGCGGCGGCTCTACGAGTACCGTCTATCACCACGGTTACTATGGTGGCTACTACCCTCACTACAGAGGCAGTTCCAATAAATACTATTATAATGGTAGTCCCTCTAGACCGCCGGGCCATAGACCACCGGGAAACAGACCGCCGAGTGTCAGGCCACCGGGAAACAGACCACCGAGTGTCAGGCCACCAAGTAACAGACCGCCGAGTATGGGTCGACCCTCGACGAGACCGTCACGTGGACGCCGCAGGTAATCATGCAAATTTTCAAAGATCACGAAACTCTAAACTCCAGATAGCTCAAGTGTAGTTTTCGATTTGGAAATGAGCAATTTTTCGCAAGGCCAAGGAAATCAAGCAGTTGAGCGGAGGCGTAGTACTTTACGCCGCACAATCAAATGTGCAGATTGACGCAGTGATTGCGGAAAAGAGCCGTTTCCGGACGAAAACTAGCTTTACTATTGACATCCGGACAAAGGGAGCAGAATCCATGAACAGCTATACTCTGGAGGGGTTTGCCTCATTTACCCTGGCCATCATTCTTCTATTTCTCGGTAAACTGATTATCAGCCGATCTGAACTGCTCAAACGTTACAGTATCCCTGAGCCAGTGATCGGGGGCTTCTTATGTGCAGTACTGGTCGGTCTCAGTTACTATTTCCTCAACTTTGAGCTCAGCTTCGACCTTCGGGTCAGAGATATTCTGCTGCTCTATTTCTTTGCCGCGATAGGTCTTCAGACCGACATCCGCACCCTGATAAATGGTGGCAAACCGTTGGGCATTCTACTGATTCTGGCCACTGTTTTTATCGTTTTACAGAACCTTGTTGGCATCAGCGTTGCCAGTCTGTTCGGGATGGACCCCAAGGCAGGCCTGCTGGTCGGATCAGTTTCACTGGTTGGTGGTGTCGGAACCGCTCTGGCATGGAGCCCGACGTTTGTTGAAAACTTCAATATAACCAATGCTCTTGAAATTGGCGTCGCTGCGAATACGGTCGGTTTGATCGCAGCCTGTCTGGTCGGTGGCCCTATTGCCCGCTATTTGATTATCAAGCACAAAATCACAACACCGCAGGAAGAAGCCCTCGATATCGGTGTTGCGCATGATAAAGATCATGACACGATGATCGATTCCTACGCACTGCTCTGGGGTTGGCTCTGGCTTAATGTTGCAATTATGATCGGCTATTTTCTTGACAAGATGTTGCAGGCAGTCGAGTTCCAGTTGCCGATGTTTGTCTCCTGTCTGATGGTCGGTATTCTGATTGGCAACTGTCGAAACCTGATCATAAAAAAAGAGGAAGCCTATACCGGTGCAAAAATGGGGATTGCGCTGATTTCCGACCTCA
>JAGGWI010000164.1 GCA_021157505.1 Desulfuromusa sp.
GCAAACATGAAGCTGGCCAACATCGCCATCAAAATCCCCAGAAATGGGGACTCCCAAGGGAGGGTCGCAAACATCGTTGAGATGATCCAGACCACCGAACCAACCAACAACCCGCGAAGCATTGCTGCCAGGGTGTAGGCCATAATAAACTGCGGTGGGCTGACCGGTGTCACCAGCAAGTCAACAATCCCCCCGAGATAGCGTGACATAAATAGTGACGACGAAGTATTGGCAAAAGAGTTATTGATAACCCCCATCATAATCAATCCCGGGATAACAAACTGGGCATAGCTGAACCCTTCAACAATACTCAAGCGATCTCCCAGAGTTGCTCCGAAGACCAAGAGATAGAGACCGGCAGTGACAATCGGGGCTAACAGTGTCTGGGTCGACACCCGCCAGAAGCGGAGGATCTCCTTGCGCAGGAGGGTAAAGAAGGGGAGCCAGGGATAAAAGCGCCGCTTTGGATTAAAGTCCATTTGCCCCCCCATTCATCCCGGTCAATTGAATAAAAACCTCTTCCAAGCTACTCTGGTCGGTTTCAATATCACGAATTTGCAACTGTTGACTGCAGAGTTGAGAGAGAATTGAGCCGACGTCAACTTTGGCGGGAAGATTGAGCAACAACATCCGCCCATCTGCTTTTAACTGTGGCTGACAGTTTTCCAGCCCTGCCGGGACGACATCCAACGGTTCTACCAGCCATAAACGCAATTGACGATTAGACAGACGGCGCACCAACTCGTGGGTCTCCTCCAGAGCGATCAGATCCCCATGGTTCATAATCGCAATCCGATCACACATCTCTTCAGCTTCTTCCAGATAATGAGTAGTCAACAGAATCGTCGTCCCCTGCCGGTTAATTTCCCGGACAAAATCCCAGAGTCCATGGCGTAACTCAACATCCACTCCGGCGGTCGGTTCATCCAGAATCAATAATTGGGGTCGGTGGATCATCGCTTTGGCAATCATGAAACGTCGCTTCAACCCCCCCGATAATTTCAACATCACTTTATGCAGATGGGGTCGCAAGCCGAGTCGATCAATCAGCAACTGCCGCCAGACCGGGTCATCCTTCACTCCATAATAACCAGCGTGGAGTTGAAGCGCCTGATCAATGGTAAAAAAGTTATCAATGACAACTTCCTGATGAACCACTCCGAGCATTCTGCGGGTATGGCGATAATCCCGCTGATTATCATAACCAAAGGCGGTGATACTCCCCGATCCCAGCCGGACCACCCCAGCGATCATATTAATGATGGTACTTTTCCCTGCCCCATTGGGGCCGAGCAAACCAAAAATTTCCCCGCTGTTAATGGTGAAATCAACCCCCTTCACTGCCGGGACACCATCAAAAGACTTATGTAGGTTTTTGATAACCAGTGCACTCATGGCGCGAATATACAACTGCACTCTCCGCCTTGCAAGGGGGGGAACCCGCCAATCCTGATTATATTTATAATCTGCGTAAAAAATCTGTCATTCCTTGCTCCTTGACAGAAAAGATCAACTTAACCATGATGGTGATATATAAACACCATCTTCCAGGAAGAATACCAGACGAAAGGATCTGACACGCCAGTGTTTTTGAAACAAATCCGCTCTTATATCATTGCCAAAAGCTATGATTATGCTATGCGCAGCACGGAGAAGAGCTGTCTGCAAAGCTGGCGTAAAGAGCTGCTTGCCCAGGCACATGGTGATCTGCTGGAGATCGGAGCGGGGACAGGGGTCAACCTTCCCCACTATCCTGACCACATAAATCGGATTATCCTCAGCGAGCCGGACGCGCAAATGCGCAAACAACTACAACGCGAAACCGATCAATTTCAGCAGCAACGTCTCAATATCACCCCCTGGGGAGCCGATTCGATAGAGATGCCGGACGGCTCCTTTGACACAATTGTTTCCACCCTGGTTCTTTGCTCTGTCCCGAGTCTTGAAACCAGCCTCAACGAGATCTATCGGTTATTGCGGCCGAATGGTATTTTACTTTTTCTGGAACATGTTATCTCTGACCATCCGCCAACCCGCACTTGGCAGCACCGCATTGAACCCATCTGGGGGCTCTGTGCAGGAAATTGCCATTTGACCCGTGACACAGCGACCGCTATCCTTGCGGCAGGTCTGAAAATTGAGCAATTGACTGAAGCTCCAATGACTGGAGCCCCGGCCTTTGTACAGCGGACAATTCGTGGGAGCGCAAGAAAATCATCAGACTCCGGAAAAAAGGTTTAGTAATGTTCTCCTGGGTGAACCGGTTACGACAATTAATTTCGATGAAACCTCAGAAAATAGAGACGTTTTATTTTGATCTGGACAACATCCCCCCTTGCCCGGCCTGCGGGTCAGATGATGTGGCAGTTTTTATCTATGGCAAACCACCACTGAAGAGGGTTATTCTGGAGGGACTGGAGTCGGGAAAAATTATCTCGGGCGGTTGTATGATTCGTGTAACGGCTCCAAAATGGCACTGTTACAATTGTAAAAATGATTTCGGGCGACTGCGGTAAACAACCACAACTTAGCTGAATAAAAACTCAAGGAGGAAAACAACTATGGCAAAAGCAAGTGCACGTCACATTCTGGTTCCAACTGAAGAGAGCTGCAATGATCTGAAAGCAGCAATCGAAGCGGGAGCCGACTTTGCGGAGGTCGCTGAAAAACACTCCAAATGCCCATCCGGTAAACAGGGTGGAGCACTGGGGGAATTTTCTCCCGGACAGATGGTCAAAGAGTTTGATGAGGTGGTTTTCAGTGGAGACGTAGGTAAGGTTCTGGGGCCGGTAAAAACGCAATTTGGCTATCATCTGATTGAGGTAACCAGTAGAACCGAGTAACAGACAAAAACAAAAACCCCACCAGAGATTGCGTGGGGTTTTTGTTTTTATGACTGGACAAAGTAATCCTGAATTATAAATCTACAAGCTTATCCAGCTCTTCCAGAATTTCTACCTGCTCTTGAATTTTTTCATGGTAATAGTTCCAGACATGATAACTCTGCAGCCCCAAAATGGTTAATCCAACGGCAAAAATTGCCCAGAAATTTTCACTCAACCCCTCAGAGAAATGGTAAAAAAGGTAGAATGCTCCCAGATAACCAAAGTGCGCCAAAGCGCCACGCGGTTTATTATCACTGGCCATCTGGGTCAAAATGAGAATAAGCGCTGAAAACCCGTAAACAACCAGAGCCCAGTTAATGTACTTAACCGGAGGGCCCGCTCCCAAGGAAGCACGGATACTTTCGCTCAATGGGGGGAGAAAATCAAAATTATGAAATGCCCCCATACTTAAGAGAGTAAACAGGGCAAGAATCCAGAGGCCAGTACTGGAGTAAAGCTCCAGTTTTTTTATCTTTGCCTGAACCTGCTTACGGAGTGGGTTGATATCCGGCAGAGGAGTTTCAGTTTCATGATTCGTCGGATCCATCGCCTACATTTCTAGCTGGGGGTTTACTACCTTTCAAATCTTCTAATGCTTGATCCCGTTGCTTCACCAGTAAACGGAAATCCTTATTCAGCTTGCCAAGCTTGTGATCAGATTTTGGCAAATCTGGCTCAACAGTCCCCTGGGCAGCCAGCTCAGCATTGTAAGTCAAACGGATAATCGGCAGAAAAAGGTTCATCCGCAACAGCGCAGTCACACCACCTACCGTCAGAAACAAGACCATCACACTAAAAATTATCATTCGCGTTCTAAGGACTGAAAGGGTCTTTTCCAGATACCGAGCAGAGATACCGATACTGACAAAACCCAAGATGGGTTCAGAATCAGAATGGAAATGACAGGCAGCGGTTGAACACTGAGGCTCATTGAATATTGGCAATGATATCGCAATAAAACCGCTAGAGTGATCAACATCATGTTGTGGTTTTTGTTTGAAAGAGGGAGGGGATTGTAAAAACTCATCAATATGAGTATGTGTAACCTTCAAAATATCTTCAGGAGCATCCTGTCCGGAATACCGAATATCACCCTTCTGGTCATAAATTTTAATCAGTTGAACATCTTCACGCGTCCCGATATTTTCCACAATATCCTGAATTGACTGTTGGTCATCTTCCATCATAGCAGAACGGGTTGATTTAACCACAGTACTGGCACAGCCATTAAGGGTCCGAATCGCTTCAGCAGTCATATCGGCTTTAATAAAAGAGTACAACAGGAGGCAGCCAAATATAACAAATCCAGTAACAGCAATAGTCACTGGAACAATTGCTCTGGCAATCAGGTTATCAAACATACTCTCTTGCTCCTCATGAGTTGTCCTTTAAAAGGATATTAAAACAAAAATCCCTGGCTGACAAAGGAAATTCCTCTATCGGCCAGGGATTTGTTGATATAGAACTAGCAATTGGTTCCCATTTACTGTCTGGGTCAATCGCCTTTTTTACCCAGCAGCCTACTTTTTATATTTATAAAGAATCGGCAAACGTGCCAGAATAAAACGATAAGTTGCTATGTAGAGAGCAAAAATCGTAATGGAAATAATGATTTCCAACTTATGTGGCATCTCCTGATACAGCTTCCAGTTGAAACAAATCAACGCAGTATTCAGACGGTTCAATAAAATCCCGAACACGGTGATAAAAGCACCGATACGACAGATACCGACCAGCTTATTATGTGCCCCATAAGCCAGTAAAATCATCGGAACAATGACACCAACAATCATCTCAAATAACCACCAGACGCCCCAACTTGTCACAATGTAAGCCCACTCATTATCATGGGCAACAGCAATAATCTTCATGATGAGATAGGTGACCAGACCCAACGCGGCACCTTTAGCCAGTGAAATGGTGATCCGGTCAAGATTGTCAATAAAACGATCGTCGCAACGCCACTTCATCGTGTAGATAACAATGGTACTGACACTGATGACCATACAGAGACCGGCGGGAACCGATGATATGAAAAAGTGCAGCCACTGGAATGGTGCTGAATACCAGAGAGGATGAACCTTCCCCGGAGCATAGAGAAACAGTGCCCCCAGAGCCCCCTGGTGCAGAGTTGAGAGAATAATTCCAGAAACAGTCAGGCCAATGGCCCCTTTACGGATAAAATCATAGCCACGCTGGAAACCAATCCACTCGAAAAATGCCGTGGAAACTTCCATAACCTGAACAGAGAGGTAGGTCGCAACATGCCAGCCAACCAGGAACAGCACGGCAGCCGGGCCAAAAGAGTAGACCATCGGGTAGGAGAGTCTCCATGGCTGGCCAAGGTCAACCAGTAAGTAAACGACGGCAAAGAAGTAACCGAGGAGACCATTCAGCAATGCTAACCTCTCAATGGGCTCAAAATCATGTCGGCCAAAAATTTCGACTGTTGTTCCCAACATAAAACCAGAGGCAGACAACGGCACCATACAGAAAAGACCAAAGCCCAGGAACAATCCCCAAGGGTAGTCATAGTTGGCATGGGTAACCGCCCCCAGTGAGAAGAAGAACCGATAGATAATGACCGGAATTCCGATGGCAAAGATGATCCCCAGAATCCAGTTAAATTTATTGCGAAATGCCTGCCCGATATATTGATCCAGAGGTAGACCAAGAAACAGTTTTTCCATCAAAGACCATGAGTTTCCGTCCTCTTTCGAAGCTGAATCGTGTGGTTTAACACCGTAAGTCGCTAATTTTTTCATGATCAGTGGCCCTCCTGCTTATCGTTGCTGTGATCATCACCATGACCGTGAGACTTTCCTTTGGTAGCAAGCAGGTGGAAACCTGTAAACAGTGCCGGCCAAACGACCAAGACAACCGGAACCATCGCTAGAAAATCTTTAACATTATTGATAATTGGCTCTTTTGGCAGAGTTTCATCAAAGCCAGCTTCCTTGAACGGAGCACTGGAAATGTAGAACCAGCCGGTACCACCAACTTCATGTTCACCATAAACATGGTCAATATATTGGTTGGGGTTTTTGCGAATCCGTTCCTTAGCGATTTTCATCAAATCTTTACGCTTACCAAAGGTCATCACCTGCTGTGGACAACTTTCAACACATGCCGGCGGCCGACCCTCTTTTAAGCGGGTGTCGTAACAGAAAATACACTTTTTAATCACCGGATTGAGAACCGAATGATAAGTATATGCAGGAATATGGAA
>JAGGWI010000279.1 GCA_021157505.1 Desulfuromusa sp.
CTCCAAGGATTGAAACGGCTGCAGCAGAAATGGAAGATAATCAATCAAAATTTCAGAAACAGCAACGTTTCAACCGATTGCTTGAGCTACAACAGCGGATTAGTGCTGAGATCTGGCAGGAGGATGCTAATAGTGTGCAAAAAGTTCTTGTTGAGGGGCTCAGTAAACAGGGGGAAGGGCAGTTGTTTGGCCGGACAACCTGGAATCGGATTGTTAATTTCAGTGGTTCAAAAGAGCTGATTGGTCAAATTGTGACAATCAAAATATCTAAAGTGTTTCGAAATTCACACCTTGGAGAACTGGTTGAATCCTAATAAGTTGCAGGAGAAAACAGATGATAGATCTACATAATCACACCTTTTTCAGTGATGGTGAGTTGGTTCCGGCGGAACTGGTTCGTCGCTATGCCGTTGCCGGTTATAGTGCTATAGCGATTACTGATCACGCCGACAAGAGCAATACGAAGTGGCTGCTTGATAATATTGCCGATGTTGTCGACGAAATTGGCGCGGCAAATAATATCCAGGTTCTGGCTGGAGTTGAATTGACTCATGTTCCACCGCAAGCGATTGCCGATGTCGCTCAGCTGGCCAAGGATCATGGAGCTGAAATTATTCTGGTTCACGGTGAAGCGATTGTTGACCCGGTGATGCCGGGTACGAATCTGGCTGCGATCAAGGCAAAAGTTGATATCCTTGCCCACCCTGGTTTAATAACACCAGAGGAAGTTCAGCTGGCAGCTGAATTGGGAGTTTGCCTTGAAATTACCACCCGTAAAGGAAATTCCTTGACCAACGGGCATATCGTCAAACTCGCTGAAAAATATGGTGCAAAGCTGGTGATCAATAATGATGCTCATGCTCCGACCGATATTCTTCCTCCTGATCTGGTTCATAAGATTGCGTTGGGTGCTGGAATGACCGAGGAACAAATTATGCAAGCACAGAAGAATTCTGCTGAATTGGTTGTTAGGGCGAAGGCTTAAAAACTTTGGCCGCAGATAAAATCTGATTAAATCTGATAGTTCAAAGGCTTATAATCTTTGTTATTTGATTTCAACATCAGACCTTATCCGATTTTATCTGCGGCTAAATGGTTTTGTTTGTAGGTTGTTTTTGAAAGTGTATGAGATTGACCGGAGGAAATAAATGAACGCAGAAGATTTTTCTTTTCTGAAACGATTGGTTGAAACCCCCAGTCCGTCCGGTTACGAACAGCCTGCCCAGAGGGTGATTAAAGGGCAGCTTGCGGATGTTGCTGATAATTTGCACACTGATGTTATGGGTAACTTGATTTGCGAACTCAAGGGGCAGGGCGGTCCGAAGGTGATGCTGGCCGGCCATTGTGATGAAATTGGCTTCATGGTGCAGTATATCGATGATCGCGGTTTTATCTATTTTGGCGCAATCGGTGGGGTTGATCCCCATTTGTCGCCGGGGCAACGGGTGGTGGTTCATACCGATCAGGGTGAAATTCCAGGTGTGATTGGTAAGAAAGCGATTCATCTGATTGAACCAAAAGATCGCGAAAAAGTCATCAATTTGAAAAAACAGTTTATTGATATCGGTTGTTCAACCCGTGAAGAAGTTGAAGCACTCATCCAGATTGGCGATCCCGTTACCTTTGCCGTCGGGGTACAGACCCTGCAGAATGATCGCGCCACATCGCGTGCTTTCGATGACAAGATGGGTGCTTTCATCGTTACAGAAGTGATGAAGCAGGTCAAAGAGCAGGGTGTTATTGCTGCTGATTTGTTCGCAGTCTCCACAGTTCAGGAAGAGATCGGCTTGCGCGGTGCGGTAACCAGTAGTTACGGGGTTAAACCCGATGTTGGAATTGTTGTAGAAGTGACCCACGCAACCGATTATCCTGATGTTGAACAATCTGCAATTGGTCGGGTTGAACTCGGAAAGGGACCGGTAATTGCTCGCGGTGCCAATATCAATCCGGTACTGTTTAAGCTGCTGGTTGAAACTGCTGCAACAGAAGATATCCCCATTCAAATCATCGGCGTCCCGCGTGCGACTGGTACCGATGCCAATGTGATGCAATTATCGCGAGGTGGGGTGGCGACAGCCTTATTGGGGATCCCCTTACGTTATATGCACACCCCGGTAGAAACTTTGTCTCTGCCTGATCTGGATCAAGCTATCAAGTTATTGGTCGCCGTAGTTAAGCGGATCGATGGTGATACTTCTTTTATTCCGGAATGATGGAAAAACAGCAGAATCTAGGAGGCTGTCGGACACTCCATGAACTGGCTGCAAATCCGTTTGTTTGGCTCATTTTTGCCCCATAGCTATGGCTATGAGCCTGCAAACGAGCTAAAAACTGTTCTCAAACCTCCAAATTTTCGCTTCAGTCCGTAGTGTCCGACAACCTCCTAGACTCTTCCCAACTTGTGACTGTTGCAAGATTCTGAGAAAAATAGGAAACAAATGCATTTTTGTGATGTTTTTCGTGCCCGTATCAGAATTAAAAAGAAGTTTATTAAGAAACTGGGTTATCTCCCTAACTTTAAAAAACCGAGAAGTTACTGTGAAAAAATACAGTGGCTCAAGTTGAATCATATTAATTTTGATAAAAGAGTCATTGAGCGTGCTGATAAATATGCTGTGAGGAATTTCCTTGTCGAAAAAGGCTTCGGTCGTTATCTAGTTTCTCTTTATGGCAGTTGGGATAAACCCGAAGATATCGATTGGGGAAAACTTCCTCGTAAATTTATTTTGAAATTAAATAATGGTTCTGGCTCAAAGTATCTGTGGTTTGTAAAAGATAAATCGGATTTTTCGATTACTGAATTTGAAAAGAACGTAAGAAAAACCATGTTGGTGAAGTTTGGCCACAGAAATGGTCAGTTTCATTACGGAAAGATATCTGTAAAAATCATTGCTGAGGAGTATCTGGAAGAGAACGGCCGCCCTATTAAGGATTATAAATTTTACTGCTTTCACGGCAAGATAGCTTTCTTGTCGGTCGAAGAGGGTAAGCGTGAGGGCTGTCATGTCAGGGAATATTACAACTTAAAATGGGAGAGGAATCCGGTAGACTTTTTTAACGATGTCCCACGCCCCAGCATCCCCTTTGTAAAGCCTGACGGTTTGCAGGAAATGGTGCATATTGCTGAGACTTTAAGCTTGGGGTATCCTCATATTCGTGTGGATTTATATTACGTAAATGGTGCAATTTATTTCGGTGAGTTAACTTACACACCGGAAAACGGGTTTACCCAATGGAAACCACAATCATTGGATTTTGAGTATGGTAAGCTCATGGATATCAATAATATCACCCACTAATCGGAGTATTGACATGGATTTTTTTGTAGATCTGGGAGCCCTTTCTTATAAAACCCTGAAAGCTGCTAAATCATTTTTTCAAGGTGAAATACTGATAGATTTAACGACAGCTGAAGAGGTTTCAGAGCCTGACTATAGGTCAATTGATTTGGGGGACAAACATGTTTACCACCCCGTTGCACGCTATGTTAACCATAGTTGTGAACCAAATGCCTATGTGGATTCTCAACAACAAAAATTGATTGCTAACAGTAGCATTAATAAAAATGACGAAATTACATTCAATTATTTGGCTTCAGAGCGGCAGATAATGGCACCTTTTGATTGTAATTGTGCTTCTGAAAAGTGTATGGGAAGAATTGAAAAATATTTGTCTCATGAGCTTTATGCAGTTTAAATTTTTTCTGTTCTTGGGGGTCACTATAGATGAAAGATTCCTTTACAGATATTGAACCCGTCACATATCCTGCAGTTCAAGTCCCTCATAACCGGAGAGAAATTCTTTAATTTTTACGGCGATCTGTTCAACTCCACCGATCTCTTCAGTTTCAATATTGAGCGGTAACTGGGGATCGTGGAGTGATTTGCGGAGCAGTGCCCAGCCATTGCCCGCAGTTGCATCGCAGGTGACGTGTACCCCTTCATAGTTGTTCGGCGTTAAACTCCACCCTTCAGTCTTTTCTACAAATGCAGCGAACCCCTCAAGAACCGAGGTGCCATATGTATTGAAATCGGCAATCTTGATTTTTGGGCGGTATTCTTCTGCTTCGACCGGTTCAGGAAGCTCGGCAATAAGTTCATCAATCGTCCCATTTCCACCCACCTTGAGTTTTGCGATTTTGATCAGAATTTTGGCGATCTGATAGGCACCGTCATCCAGAAAATAGTTTTCTTTGAGCGCACCGTGACCTGATGTTTCAAGTGCCAGATAGGACTCTTTTCCTGCTGCATTGAGGCAAATTGCTTCGTTGATGACATTGCGATAGCCACGTTGAAAGCGATGGTGGACTCCGCCAAGTTTTGTTTCGATCCACCATTTAAGGCCGGTCGATGTGACCGAGTCGGTTACAATGACCGATCCGGGATGTTCTTCGAGAACAATGGTTGCCATCAGTGCAATAAAGCGATTGCGGTTGATCGGGGTTCCCTTTTTGTCGACCGCCCCGGCACGATCGACATCAGTGTCAAAAATAATCCCGAAGTCGGCCGCGTTGTCTTTCACCGCAGTAATGATCGCAGTCATTGCATCTTGATCTTCGGGGTTGGGAATGTGATTGGGAAACATCCCATCAGGTTCCAGAAACTGGCTGCCGCTGGTGTCAGCGCCAAGGGGTTGCAGAACCTTATCAACGAAAAAACCGCCTGCGCCATTTCCGGCATCAACGACAATCTTCAGACCGTCCAGCGGTTTGGCGACTCCAATTCCGTTGCGGATAACGGTAACGAGATGGGCAGCATAATCATCCATCAGATTGACCGTTGTTGCGTTGACAGTGACTACGTCGGAGAGTTCGCCAACTTCAGCGGCTATGGTGAGAATTTTGGTGATGTTCTGTTTCTCTAAACCTCCTTCGCGAATGAAAAACTTCACCCCGTTACGATTGAATGGCAGGTGACTGGCGGTCAGCATCATTGAGCCATCGTAGTTGTGATTTTCAAATACGGTTGACATGAACATTGCCGGAGTAGAGGCCAGTCCGCAGTCGAAACTCATTGATCCCGCCGCTGTTAGGCCTTGGAAAATGCAGGTTTTGATCTGGTTGGCAGAAATACGTGAATCGTGTCCGACTGAAATTTTTAGTTGGTTGACCGGTTTTCCCAGCCGTTCTGAAAGCCACTTGGCGAAAGCAAAGCCTATGGAACGGACAATCGGATCGTGCAGTGTTACTGGTTGCCCTTCAACTCCTGCAATTGCAACACCGCGGACATCGCTTCCATTTTGTAACTTCAGCCATTTCTCCATTGAATAACCTTTTTTGAATTGAATCTGTATCAGTGAATAACTCGACGGATACTACCGTAACTTATTAGGAGTTGAAAGGGGTTGCTGTATATTTCAAGAGCATTGCGTGCTATTAACGCTTTACATTATTAACGAAGGGCGTTATTGTTTGTGCATGATCAAATCATTCTGTTGCAAAGAAACGCAAAAGGTATTCGAAAGATCTTTCTCAAAGAAGCTACCTCAAGATATACAGGCAAAAGTTCGACAAAAACTTGTGTTAATCGATGCGGCAGTCGAACTGAATGATTTGCACATTCCTCCAGGAAACAGGCTGGAAGAGTTGAAGGAAGATCGTAAGGGGCAACACAGCATTCGTGTGAATAACCAATGGCGTATTTGTTTTATCTGGACCGCTGGTGATGCCTATGATGTTGAAGTTGTTGACTACCATTAGGAAAGGAGTCTATTGATATGAAAAATAGTGACATGGCACCAATCCATCCCGGAACAATTCTTCTTGAAGAATTCTTACAGCCAATGGGTCTCAGTCAGTACCGTCTGGCAAAGGATACAAGTGTTCCTGCCCGGAGGATAAATGAAATTGTTCACGGGAAAAGGTCGATTACTGCTGACACTGCTCTTCGGCTCGGTAAATTCTTTAACATGACCCCGCAGTTCTGGATGAACCTACAGAGTCGTTACGATTTGGAGGTTGCAGAAGACAAGCTGACCGATAGGTTGGAAAATGAAGTTCATGTTTATCAAGCCACGCAGGCGGCTTGATAAACATAACGTTGCAAAAAATCTGCCTCATGAAATGTGGGAGCAGATTTTTGTTTATCTGCTTAATCTCTCTTCCGCCGACCTGCTGTCGGCTTCTGGGAACGGGAGCCAAACTTTTTAAATCCAGTATTTCCTTTACCAAACTTTCTCCGCTTGGAAAAGTCGTTTGCCGCTGGTTTGTAAGATCCTGCATCGGGGCTGATTTGTAACTGCTCATCACAGACCCAGACACCTTTTAACTTGTGCAGAACATCTTGAGAAAGGGTCTTTGGTAAATCGACCAGACTAAACTGGTCAAACAGGCGGATTCTGCCGATATCACGACTGTTGATTTTGCCTTCGTTGCTGATGGCACCAACAATATTTCCCGGTTCCACCCCATGTTTACGACCAACTTCAATCCGATAGGTTTGCATTTGATCATCACTGGTTTTTCTTTCGCGTCTCGGTGCATCATTTCGCTCCGGACGTTCTACGCGAACTTCTTCGACGAAAGCCTCTTCTGGATTCAGAGGACGCTCTTTTTGTAGCAGATAGACAAGGGTAGCAGCGATCTTGCGGTGGCCGATATCATATTCGCTTTGGTATGCGTCGATCAATTCTTCAAAAAACTCAAGATCTTCCGATTCCATTGCGGCTGAAATCTGTTCTTTAAACTGGCTGATGCGCCGATTGGTGATATCTTTACGGCTTGGTAGTGCCATCGCTTTAATCGGTTGTCGGGTCGCTCTTTCTATGGCAGCAAGCATTCTTCTTTCACGTGGAGCAACAAAAAGGATTGCTTTCCCTTCGCGTCCGGCACGACCGGTTCGACCAATCCGGTGGATATAGGCTTCGGTATCGTAAGGAATATCGTAATTGATGACATGGCTGATCCGTTTGACATCCAGACCACGGGCGGCAACGTCGGTGGCAACAACAATGTCAAGGGAGCCATTTTTCAGGTGTTCGACAGTTTTTTCCCGCAGCATCTGGGTCATGTCACCGTTCAATGCCGCACTTGAAAAACCACGTGCTTCAAGTTTCTCTGCTAATTCCACAGTGGCAACTTTGGTGCGGACGAAGATCAGCATTCCATCGATCTCTTCTGCTTCTAGAATCCGGGTCAGGGCATCCAGTTTATGTAATCCCTTGACTTGCCAGAAACGCTGGGAAATTGTCTCAACGGTTGAAGTTTTACTTTTAATTTTAATCTCGACCGGGTCATTAAGATGTTTCCGGGCAACTTTCATAACCTCTTTTGGCATCGTCGCGGAGAAAAGAGCTGTTTGCCGTTGTTCCGGTGCATATCCAAGAATCTGATCAACATCATCAATAAAGCCCATCTTCAACATTTCATCGGCTTCATCAATGACAATACAGCTTAATTTGTCGAGCTTAAGGGTTCCGCGTCGCAAATGATCCTGGATTCGGCCCGGAGTGCCGACAACTGCCTGAACACCGCGCTGCAACTGCCGCAACTGTTGACCCATATTCTGACCACCATAGACAGGCAGGACCTGGAACCCTTTGAGATGTCGAGCATAAGTCTGCATCGCTTCGGCAACCTGTAGTGCCAATTCTCGGGTCGGGGTCAGAACCAGAATCTGTGGTGCTTTCAGCTTCGGATTGAGACGACTGAGTAACGGCAGAGAAAATGCAGCTGTTTTCCCTGTGCCAGTTTGCGCCTGACCCAGCAGGTCGCGACCTTCCAACAGCGGGGGGATACTGCGAGACTGAATGGGTGTCGGTGATTCGTAGCCGACTTCTTCAATAACTTTTAAAAGGGCTGGTGCTAAGGAGAGTTCTTTGAACGATGGATTGTTTTCTTCTGACATAGATTTCCTGTTGTTATTTAATTGTATTTTGATAAAAGACACGCACCTTAGCCTATTTAGACGTTGAGTACCAGCCATTAAATTATCTACAACAACTTAGTTTTGTGCTTTTGTTTTTGGCTTCCAGTTGATCAGCAGTAATGCCAACAGGGTTAAATTAGCAAACATGGCAATCAACATGGCTAAGCCGGTGAAGAGGCCAAAGTAAATTGTTGGAATGAAACTTGACAGCGTGAGAATTGAAAAGCCGATGATAATAGTTATGGAGGTGTAGTACATCGCCCGCCCGATACTGTCATGACAGCGTTTCATCGCTGCCAGATAATCACCATCAACTGCAATTTCTTCGTTGAAACGGTGGACGTAGTGAATTGTATCATCAACAGCAATGCCGATAGTAATAGCTGCAATCGTAATGGTCATGATATCCAGCGGGATATTCATCCAGCCCATCAAACCGAGAACCATCCCTGCGGATAGCAGGTTGGGAATGATGGAAATGATCGCCAGGCGCAAGGAGCGGAATTGGATAATGAACATCACCATAATGACGAGAAAAACCACGCCGATGGTCATGATTTGCGAACTGAACAGACTTTGCAGGACATTGTTATAAAGGACGAACATGCCGGTCAGGTGGATCTGTTCAGGTTTTATATCCAGTTTTTCAGTCAGATCGAGACGAATTTTCTTTAACAATGAATCGCGGCGCAGGTCTGGATTGGAGTCGATCACCCGTAAGGAAAAACGTACCTGATTGCCATCTTCGGTCATATAGGGACGGAAGAGTGCTTCCTTAATGCTTTCCGGGAGCTTTTTGTGGATGACCGCCAGAGAGATGTTGTCCAGAGGGAGATCCTCATTCAGCTGCTGCATCAGGGTCATGGTGGTTGCCATCGACAGCACTTTTCCCGTTTCGGGCAATTCATCAAGGTAGTTATGGATATTTTTCAGGGTGTCGATCTGGTAACTGTTATACCAGTAACTGCTGCCGGAAAGTCCTGCCTCAGCTTCCTCTTCATCAAAAAAATCATCTTCAAAAGGATCATCTTCTGCAAATGCATCCTCCTGAACTTTATCTGTAAAAAAGTCCGGTTCAGCATCGATAATGACCTCCAGCGGGGTGGTGCCACCGAGCTGCCGGTCAATTAATTCCATCCCCTGATATATTTCAGTGGTTGGCTTGAAATAATCAATGAAGCGATTTTCCACCGTTAATTTGGAAATCCCGGTAATACTTACGATAGCCAGAACGATAAAAAGTGTCAGGGTTGCTTTACTCCGATATTCGACCCAATGAGCACACGTGCGGGTGATAATTCCAGTGATGTCAACGCGTGGTGAAAACTTCACCGGTTTTTTATAGAGCATCAACCCTGCAGGAAAAATGGCGAATGAAATGAGTAACGCAAAGCTGATGCCGATTGCCATCATCCAGCCAAAATCAATAACCGGGCGGATATCGCTGGTCAGTAAGGAAGCAAAGGCAACGATGGTAGTCAGTGCGGTATAGATACTGGGAATTGCTTTACTGCGAACCATTTCTTTGACCATGGTGGCCTGATCAGCACCAGGAATTTCGTCATACAGTTCATTGTAGCGGACAATCAAGTGGACACAGAGAGAGAGGGTGATGATCAGTAGCAACGAAGTAAAGTTGGATGAAACCACCGTTACTTTCCAGCCGACCAGCCCAAGGAAGCCGAACATGAACAGAACTGCGGCAAAACAACAAGCCATGGGTAGAATAACCCAGCGCGGGTGGCGGAAGATCAGGAATAACATCGATACCAGAAAAACCAGCACTCCAAGGCCAAAAGAGGTCAGATCGTGGCGGATAAAACTGATCATGTCGGCGACAATCATCGGGACTCCGCCAAGGAACAGTTCTCCATGGTTCTGGTGTTGTTTCATGATATTGCGGATTTCGGCAATATCGAGAGCTTCCAGTTCTGCAAGATCACGGCTATAGGCATCAAATAGTCCACTGACTTGATCAAGCTGTTCAGATTCTGCTGTAGTGAGTGGAGTGGTCAGTCGTTTCTCTCGTAGCGTATTTCTCTGTTGCAGCAACGAATGGTAGGTCTTGTCATTCTTAAAGATCACCTGCAGGGCAGTTGTTTTGGCATCGGGACTGACCAGAAGGCTTTTATAAAATGGGCTGGTATGAAATTCTTGACGCACAAGCTCAATATCGATGCCGGGTGTTTCCAGAGTGCGAATCCCGTTTTTTAAATCACCCAGGGTCAGACGGGGGCTGTCGATCAGGGGGACATCGAGAATACTGAGCACCGATTGAACCCGCTCAATCTTTAGCAAACTGTCTCGGAGCTTGCGTAGATCATCCAAAGTTTCTGCGGCGTAAAGATCGTGCTTTGGTGAGTAGCTGATGATCAGGAACTCTGCGCTGCCATAGCTGTCATTTATAGCGCGAAAATATTTTAAGTCCTGATCGTTTTCCAACAGCAGTGAGTCTGCGGAGGCGTCCAGTCGAAAGTCTCTGGCATAGCTACCAACTCCGATGACGAAAAAAAGAACCAGGAGAATTGTTATGATTGGGTGTTTCAGGACAATACGTTCGTAGAGTTTCATGATATTTTCGGACATTTGAATCCTATTCAATGCTGTGTTGCTATTTTTTATAGTATTCCGGGGACATGTACTTCGTTACGTGTCCCCGGAATACGGGTTAATGAGGCAAAAGGTCGCAAGGTTATGGGTTATGAACAACGGCAGTCGTTGGTGTCATAAAACCCCGGGACAGCCCCATACAGGGACAAACCCAGTTTTGATGAATTGTTATAATCCTCAACAGATAATCACCCATTTCCACTAAAAAGAAAAGCCCCGGCAGAATAACCGGGGCTTTTAGGGTGAAATTAGAAAAAAACTGAATTACAGGCCAAGGGTCTTAAAGAAATCGTTCCCTTTATCATCAACCAGGATAAATGCCGGGAAGTTTTCAACTTCAATCTTCCAGACAGCTTCCATGCCCAGTTCTTCAAAGTCAATGCACTCGACCTTTTTAATGTTTTCTTCAGCCAGTACTGCAGCTGGGCCACCAATTGAACCAAGATAGAATCCACCATGTTTAGCACAGGCATCGGTGACTTGCTGGCTGCGATTACCTTTGGCAATCATGATCATTGAGCCGCCGTTGCTTTGGAGCAGGTCAACATAACTGTCCATCCGACCCGCTGTGGTTGGACCAAAGGAACCGGAAGCTTTTCCCGCAGGTGTTTTAGCCGGGCCAGCATAATAGATCGGATGATTCTTCAGATAGTCTGGTAATGGTTTGCCACTATCTAAAATCTCTTTGAATTTAGAGTGAGCAATATCACGTCCAACCACGATGGTCCCTTTAAGACGTAGTGGCGCTCCAACTTTCAGTTTAGTCAAGTCGGCCAGAACTTCACTTAACGGCCGATCAAGGTCGATTTCTGTACCAAGGGGTTTTTTGGTGCGGAACTCATCAGGGATCAGACGACCAGGATTGCGATCCATCTCCTCAATGAAAAGACCCTCTTTGGTGATCTTTGCTTTGATGTTGCGGTCAGCAGAACAGGAGACTGCCATGCCAACAGGGCAGGATGCACCATGACGGGGCAGACGGATAATCCGTACATCGTGGGCAAAATATTTACCACCAAACTGTGCCCCGATCCCAATTTCCTGTGCCATTTTGAGAACCTTGGCTTCCAGTTCTATATCCCGGAATGCCTGACCATGGTCATTGCCTTCCGTTGGTAATCCATCCAGATAGTGGGCGGTTGCAAGTTTGACTGTTTTCAGGCAAGCATCAGCCGAGGTGCCGCCAATGACAAATGCCAGGTGGTAGGGAGGGCAGGCCGCCGTACCGATTGTTTTCATTTTCTGCAACAGGAACTCTTCCAGTGTTTCGGGGTTGAGAAGTGCCTTGGTTTCTTGAAAAAGCATGGTTTTGTTGGCTGAACCACCACCCTTGGCAATAAACAGGAACTTATAGGTATCGCCTTCTGTTGCAAAAAGATCTATCTGTGCTGGCAGGTTGGTACCAGTGTTCTTTTCTTTATACATATCAAGGGCGACAGTTTGGCTGTAGCGCAGGTTTTCTTCGGTGTAGGTTTTGTAGACACCTTCAGAAATCTGCTCGGCATCGTTGCCGGTCGTCCAGACTTGTTGACCTTTTTTAGCGACAACAGTTGCAGTGCCGGTATCTTGACAGAATGGAAGTTCAAAATTAGCTGAAATTTCTGCATTGCGCAGGAATGCCATTGCCACAACCTTGTCATTTTCGGAAGCCTCTGGATCCTTGAGAATTTTTCCTACCTGATCATTGTGTTCGGCGCGAAGCAAGAAAGAGATATCCCGCATGGCAGTGTTAGTGAGTAGCGTCAGAGCTTGCGGCTCAACTTTTAGAATATCTTTGCCATCAAAATTAACCACGCTGACAAATTTCTCGGAACCTTCAATTTTGTAATACTTGGTTGTGTCGGCACCGAGTGGCATTGGGTCCTGATACTTGAAATCTGGCATTTTTTCACTCCTTACAGGGATAGGATAAGTGGATCAACTCAATAAAAACTCGTGCATTATAGGGGATATTTATACATTTGTCGACTAATAACAACGGTAAAAATTGGTGAAACTCTCTTTCTAGCGAACGACTCCTCATGTTCAATCTAGGAGACTATCGGACTATCCATGAACTGGCTGCAAATCCGTTTGTTTGGCTCATTTTTTAGCTCCTTTTTGCCCCATAGCTATGGCTATGAGCCTGCAAACGAGCTAAAAACTGTTCTCAAACCTCCAAATTTTCGCTTCAGTCCGTATAGTCAGACAGCCTCCTAGAGAGTTATATGGAATGTCAGAAATACCTGACTAAAATGTTTGAAAATAATTGACAGAAATAGTCGGGTATGATAATTCTGTTCAGGATTAGAATGCTCGGTGTTATAAAATAACAGTGAGTGTGCGATAGTTGACTCTTTCAATGACGCATTAACTTGTGCGATAATAGTGGCTATATCAGGAGGTAAAATCAATGTTCTCTCAACTCAAGGAAGATTTAAAGGTTGTCTTTGAGCGCGACCCTGCAGTGCGTAGCGTGTTTGAGATCATTTTTTGTTATCCTGGTTTCCATGCGATGCTCTTTTATCGTTTATCCCACTGGTTGTGGAACAACAACATGAAATTTTTCGGACGGTTGGTTTCTCACTTTGGGCGGTTTATGACGGGGATCGAAATCCATCCGGGAGCTACAATCGGGCGCGGCTTTTTTATTGATCACGGCATGGGAGTTGTGATTGGGGAAACTGCTGAGATCGGTGATAACTGTACCCTCTATCACGGTGTCACCCTAGGTGGAACTTCTTGGGCTAAGGAAAAGCGCCATCCAACTCTGGGGAATAACGTTGTTGTTGGCTCCGGGGCAAAAATACTGGGCCCATTCACTGTTGGCGATGACAGTAAAATCGGTTCTAATTCTGTTGTTGTGAAAGAGGTCCCCGCAACGGCCACCGTTGTCGGTATTCCGGGACGGGTTGTTATCTCTGGTAAAAAGCAGGTCGGGGTAGATCTGCAGCACGGTAAATTACCCGATCCTGTTGCCAAAGCAGTCAGCTGTGTTTTTGACCAGTTACATCGCCTTGAAGATCGGGTTGAACAACTGCAGATTGAACAGCAAAAATTACAACAGGAGCTGGCCCACTCCAGAAAGTTAGAACCTGAAGAGGAAACAGTCTGATGCGAATGTCAACAAAAGCGCAATATGCAGTTCGTGCTCTTGTCAGTTTGAATTTAACCAGCGATGGGTCACCTGTTTCTATTAAAGAAATTTCAGAACGAGAAAAAATCTCCTTGAATTATCTTGAACAGTTGTTTGTTAAACTGCGTCGTGGCGGCATTGTAAACAGTGTCCGTGGTCCGGGAGGTGGTTATTTGCTGGCTCGATCTGCTGCAGATATTCGTATCGATCAGATTATAGATACGGTTGAAGAAGCACTGATGCCACTGTCGTGCATGAATGCTGATGGAAGTTGTGGTTGTGGTTCAGAATGTGCGACCCAGTCTGTCTGGCAGGGTTTGGGGAATCAGATTCGTAGTTTTCTGGCTTCCGTCACCCTTGAAGATTTAACCAATGATGGTCGTCGGCAGTTAGCCAGACGAGTGGTAAATATCTAACTATTTTCAGTTTAACCGGAGGTTTTTCGTGGAAAAAATTTACATGGACAACAATGCAACAACAGCAGTCAAGCCCGAGGTTTTAGAGGCTATGTTGCCCTATTTTTGTGAACAATTTGGCAACCCTTCCAGTGTTCATTGGGCTGGCAGGATGGTTGGAGGAGCGATTGAAAAAGCTCGAGAGCAGGTTGCTGAGTTGCTCAACTGCTCTACAGCGGAAGTTATTTTTCTATCCTGTGGCAGTGAAGGTGATAATTATGCCATCAAGGGGACTGCTGATGCGTTAAAAGATAAGGGTAACCATATCATTACCACCTCAGTGGAACATCCTGCGGTTCTGGAAACCTGTGAAGCGCTTGAAAAAGAAGGTTATGAGGTGACCTATCTCAAAGTTGATCATGATGGCATGCTTGATCTTGCGGAACTGGAAGCAGCTATTACCGAGAAAACAATTCTGATCTCGGTTATGTGGGCAAATAATGAGACGGGTAATATTTTCCCAATTGAAGAAATTGGGAAAATTGCCAAAAAACATAAGGTGCGGTTTCATACCGATGCCGTTCAGGCCGCCGGAAAAATTCCGGTTGATGTCCGTAAGGCCAATGTTGATATGGCGGTTATCTCCGGTCATAAAATAGGTGCACCTAAGGGTATTGGAGCGATGTATCTGCGCCGTGGCACCCGGATTTCCCGTTTTATGCATGGTGGCCATCAGGAACGGAATCGGCGCGCTGGTACTCATAATGTTCCAAGTATTGTCGGTTTGGGTGTTGCCTGTGAATTGGCTCTCCAGCATATGGAAAAAGACTACGCTTATGTGCGAAATCTGCGGGATAAACTTGAACAGGGGATATTGGCGTCAATTCCTGAAGTCAAGTTGAACGGCCATCCTGATGCCGATTTGCGCCTGCCAAACACATTGAATGTCAGCTTCAATTATATTGAGGGTGAATCGCTGTTGCTGTTCTTCGATATGAAAGGAATTGCAGCATCGTCAGGCTCGGCCTGCACTTCAGGATCGCTGGAACCGTCACACGTTATGGGGGCGATGGGTGTTGATATTGTCCTGGCTCACTCCAGTACCAGGTTCAGTCTTGGTGCCGATAATACTGAGGCGGAAGTTGATTTTATTCTGCATGAACTGCCTGCGATGGTGCAGCGTCTGCGGGAAATGAGTCCATTATATAATCGTGTGGAGCCAACACCCTTGTCGTGTGATGAGTGTCGCATGGTCACTAAGGTTTGTGCCTGATGGCGTCGCAAAAATCTTCAATTTGCGGTGTTGTCGCAGTTTTTCATGATCTTGACATGCTGGTGTATGTCTGCACCCCTGAAAAACTACGACCCCATGCTGATTGAATTTTTTACTTAGCCATCGTTTTTTAAGAAAGAATTAAAAAGTATCAAACAATAGATATAAGGAGAAATATTATGTATACAGAAAAAGTTATGGATCATTTTTCAAATCCGCGCAATGTTGGTGAGGTTGAAAATGCTAACGGTATTGGTGAGGTTGGCAATGCCTCCTGTGGCGATATTATGAGGATTTCACTGCAGGTTGAAGATGATGTTATCCAGGATGTAAAATTCAAGACTTTTGGCTGTGGTGCTGCAATTGCGACCTCCTCCATGGTGACTGAACTGGCGATTGGCAAAACTATTGATGAGGCGCTGATATTGACAAATCAAGCCGTTGCCGAAGCTCTGGATGGTTTGCCACCGGCTAAGATGCACTGTTCTAATCTGGCTGCGGATGCTCTGCATGAAGCGATTAAAAACTACAGAGAACAGCATCATTAACTATCATTGTTAGAATTTAAATTAACTATGGAGGGCTCTATTCAGGTGGAGCCCTTTTTGTCTTCTATATGGGGAATAATGTGAAAAAGAGGGTTGTTGTCGCAATGAGCGGTGGTGTCGATTCGTCGGTTACCGCTGCACTGTTGAAAGAGCAGGGCTATGAGGTGATCGGTTTGACGATGCATCATTGGGATGCTTGCGCCAAGGATGATGCGGGTGAACCTTGTCACTCTAATGCTGCTGTGACCAATGCCAAAAAGATTGCTGAACAATTAAAGATTCCTTTTTACTCAGTTAACTTTGAAACTGATTTTCGTCAGCAGATCATAACCCGTTTTTGCGCCGAGTATTTTTCAGGGCGCACTCCAAACCCCTGTGCTGTTTGTAATAAAAAAATTAAATTTGGGTTGCTTTTGGACAAGGCGCTGGAACTGGGAGCCGATTATCTCGCTACCGGTCACTATGTCTCTCTCGCTGAGGAAGATGGACAGCTGTTTATTCGCAAGGGTGCGGATCGAAAAAAAGATCAGAGTTATTTTCTCTTTTCCCTCAGTCAGCAACAGCTCACTCATTGTTTGTTCCCCCTGGGTGAGTTGAATAAACAGCAGGTGCGAGAACATGCGATCAGGTTCGGTTTGCAGATTGCTGAAAAGGATGAAAGTCAGGATATCTGTTTTATCCCCGATGGAGATTATGTCAGTTTCCTGGAACAAGAGCAGGGCACCGGAAAATTGAATGGTGATATTGTCCATGTTTCGGGAAAGGTTCTTGGTCAGCATCAGGGGATTTATCGTTATACGATTGGGCAGCGTAAGGGGCTTGGTATCGGCTGGGCGGAGCCCCTCTATGTGATCAGTATTGATGCTGAAAAAAAGCAGGTCACGGTCGGAGAGAAACAGCATCTCAGCCGGAGCGAAATGTTGGTGGCACAATGTTGTTGGAGTATCCCGGAGCCAACTGAACCATTTTCAACAACCTGCCGTATCCGCTATCGTCACACTGAAGTAGCAGCAACTGTTGAACCTTTAGAAAATAAGAGTGTCAGAGTCACTTTCCGTTCGCCTCAGGATGGTATTACCCCGGGGCAGGCAGCGGTTTTTTATAGCGGAGATCTGCTTATTGGCGGTGGCTGGATTCAATGAGCACATCGGTCTCTATCGTCACTCTGGGTTGTAAAACCAATCAGTTTGAATCTGCTGCGATGAGTGAACAGTTGCAACAGGCCGGATATCGAAAGGTTTCCTTTGAAGAGGGAGCTGATCTGGTTATTGTTAACACCTGTACTGTGACTGCAACGACCGATGATCAGTCCCGCAAGTTGATTCGCCGTGCCAGGCGTTTCAATCCGCTGGCTCGTATCGTCGTCACCGGATGTTATGCCCAAATTGACCCGCAAAGCTTAAACCAATTACCGGGTGTTTCACTGGTGATCGGCAATCAGGAAAAAGGGCAACTGCTCAAATATCTAAATGAAGAGGTCGGATCGGGGCAGATACAGGTTGCCGATATTCGGTACAGCAGAATAATTGAGCCTCTCAGTTTGACCGGTTTCGAACATCGCAGCCGGGCTTTTGTCCAGATTCAGAATGGCTGTGATGCCTTCTGCTCCTACTGTATCATCCCTTATGCCCGCGGTCGGAGCCGTTCAGTGCCGGCTGTAGATATTGTCCATCAGATCGAAAAACTCTCTGTCAACGGTTATCCTGAGATTGTTCTGACTGGTATCAATATTGGAAATTATGGCCATGACCTCCAACCTGCGATTGATCTCCTCGATCTCCTGAAAGAAATCGAAAAATCCAATTTTAGTGGTCGTCTGCGCCTTGGATCGATTGAACCGACTGAATTGCCAGCGGCTCTGTATCAATATATTGCTGCAGTTGATTGGATCTGTCCCCATTTTCATATTCCATTGCAAGCGGGTGATGATGCTATTCTACAGCGGATGAATCGCCACTATTCGACCGATTTTTTTCGCGACTTAGTTGAGAAGATTCGTAATTTGCGATCCGATGCGGCTATCGGCCTTGATGTCATTACTGGTTTTCCCGGTGAAACAGACGATCAGTTTGAGAAGACTTGTTTGTTGCTGAAATCGCTGCCGTTCAGCCATCTCCATGTATTCCCCTTCAGCAAACGGCCAGGGACTCCAGCGGCAACAATGCCGGATCAG
>JAGGWI010000208.1 GCA_021157505.1 Desulfuromusa sp.
GAGCTCGTCACAAAATTGCCCCGTACTCGCATCGTGACTGAAACAACCGATTATCTTCACGCTGAGTGTCGCAGTGTTCTGTTCGGCTTTGTTGATGACCTTGAACTTCATCTTCGTCCGGCCGATGGGATCATTGCAATCCGTTCTGCTGCACGCTTGGGATTTTTAGACTTCGGTGTTAATCGCCGCCGGGTGGAGTCTTTACGAGCAGCTCTCATCAGTCGCGGAATGATCAGCCAACGGAAGTGATAAATCCTTTGTGCAATTCAGAAAGGCAAGCATACTGCTTCAGGAATTGCCTTTTTATGTTATTTTTCCGACTCAAACAGGTTAAATTTTGATGCTTTTTTATCAGGAATAACAGACTGATAAGCCACATTTTCTACCTCTCTTAACCCACGAACTGACCTAGAAAAAATGAAAAACGGAACCATTAAAGCTGATATTCTGCTGTTACTGACCGCAACTATCTGGGGATTTGCCTTCGTTGCACAGCGGGTCGGGATGGACTATGTCGGCCCCTTTACCTTCAATGCCGTCCGTTTTGCCCTTGGCAGCCTCTCGCTACTACCGTTGATTCTGTTACTGCAGAAACGACAGCCGAATATCGACCAGCGACAATGCTCTGACGCGACGAAAAAATCGGTTTTGTTTGGTGGTGTCCTCGCCGGAGGAGCCCTGTTTGCCGGGGCGTCGCTGCAACAGATGGGACTGGTCTATACCACTGCCGGAAAAGCTGGTTTTATCACCGGGCTCTACGTGGTCATCGTTCCACTATTGGGGCTGTTCTGGCACCAGCGACCCCGCATCGGCACCTGGTTAGGGGCCATTCTTGCCGCTATTGGTCTCTATTTTCTAAGCATCACCAAAGAGTTTGACATCTCTTTCGGTGACTTACTGGTGTTAATTGGAGCTTTTTTCTGGGCTGGTCATGTGCTGTTGATCGGCTGGCTGGCACCACGGACCGACTCACTGAAACTTGCCGCTGCCCAGTTCGCCGTCTGTTCATTGCTCAGCTTTTTGACCGCCCTGGCGATTGAAACCATGAGTTTTACTTCGATCTGGCAAGCCATTGTACCCATTCTCTACGGTGGGCTCGGCTCTGTCGGCATTGCTTATACCTTACAGATCGTTGCTCAACGTGACGCTCATCCTGCCCACTCGGCAATCATTTTGAGCCTTGAGGGGCTCTTTGCTGCAATTGGTGGTTGGTTGCTGTTGGGCGAAGTGCTCTCGCTTCGCGGTCTCTTTGGTTGCACCCTGATGTTGGCAGGGATGATCTTTTCTCAGCTATCGGGCTTTCTGGGTAAACAAAAATCGATTGGGTAAAATTTCAGGAAGCTGTCGGACGATACGGACTGCACCAGATACCTGTTTTTTTCAACAAAAAATTTTACAAAGATAATTCTTGCCGAGGAAACCCAAGGTGACCACAACTGAAAAACTATTTCACCACATCAAACGTCAAGTTGGTAAAGCGATTGGTGATTTTGGTCTGATTGAGGAGGGGGATCGCATTGCCGTCGGAATATCGGGCGGCAAGGATTCTTACACCCTGCTCCATATCCTTGAGGCATTACGCAAAAAATCACCGGTCACCTTCGAGCTGATTGCCATCAATATTGATTCCGGTTTTCCAGGCTATCAAAAAGAGCTGATAGAAGGTTATCTGCAACAGCAGAACTGCAACTACGTGATGGCGAAAACAGACAGCTATCGGGTTATCGAAGAAAAACTCCGGCCCAACAGCTCCTATTGTGCTTTTTGTGCGCGTTTAAGACGGGGAGTACTCTACGCCCAGGCAAAAAAAAATCAATGTAATAAAATTGCCCTGGGGCATCATCTTGACGACTTTATCGAAACCCTTCTACTTAACCAGTTCTACAGTGGAACTCTGGCGGCAATGAGTGCCAAGTTTGACTCTAACAATGGTCAGCATATCGTTATCCGCCCACTGGTTTATGTTGAAGAAACAAAAATTCAAGAGTTTAGTCGCCTGCAAAAGTTCCCCATTGTCCACTGTAGCTGTCCGGTTGTTGGACTGGAAGATCAAAAACGGCAACAGATGAAACAATTAGTCAAACAGCTTGCCAGAGATATCCCGGAAATACGTAACAGCATGATTAGCGCTATCGGCAATGTTCAACACCACTATTTACTCGATCAAAAATTGACAATTGAAAACAGAACAGTAGAATAGCTTATCAAACTGTGGTTGCATTTGTTAAAATAGCAGAAACCCTCTCAGAAAAAGGCCAATTGATTTGAATAAATACCCAGCTCTATCTATGGCGCTCATCACTTTTTTCTTTATCCTGATGGTCATCCTCTATGTCTGGTTGCATCCAGCGATGCAGGAGGAGAAAAGAGAAGAAAAAGTGGAAGTGGAAGTGGAAGTGGAAAAAGTCACTATTCCAAGAGTCAGTGTGCCAGAAAAAAAAGCCAGATTCACAGCGATCATCATCTCCCCTGTCAATATGGTCTATACCGACTTGCTGCAACAATACCTTGATATAACAGAATTAATTCAAAA
>JAGGWI010000042.1 GCA_021157505.1 Desulfuromusa sp.
GCGCCAACATGGCAGTAATAAAGAGGATATTAAGGGTAAGAGCGATAACTGCGACGATGCCGGAGAGTTGGTAATAAATAATCATCGCCAAAACAACCAGCAGCGCACCAACCCAGATTGACTTAATTCCCTTAGCAATAGAGTCATGTCCGAGAGAGGGTCCAACGGTCCGATTTTCCAGAATTTTAACCGGAGCAGGCAGTGAACCAGCCCGCAGAATTATTGCCAGATCGGTGGCTTCCTGTGAGGTAAAAGAACCTGAAATTTGTGCGCTGCCACCAGAAATCCGCTCACGAATAACCGGAGCTGAATAGATGGTATCATCCAGAACAATAGCCATCCGCTTGCCCACATTGGCAGCTGTAATCTGATCGAAACGTTTCGCTCCAACCGCGTTAAACTCAATTGAAACGTAGGGTTCGTTAAAACGGGTATCGATCCGCACATTAGCGTCAGACAGCAGATCACCGGTCAAAACAGTTTTATCGACAACAACCAGGGGAGTTTCGGTCACAGCTCCGGTTGACTTATTGACATCCCGTTCATAAAGCAACTGGGTTCCCGGCGGCAATTTACCAGCAATAGCATCCTGAAGATTAGCTGTCTCATCGACCATTTTAAATTCAAGCCGCGCAGTTTTACCCAGCAAGGCGATTGCACGTTCTGGATCTTCGATCCCCGGAAGTTGAATCAGAATACGATTGCCACTCTGCCGCTGCAAAGTCGGCTCACTGACGCCAAACTGATCAACCCGATTTCGCATTGTTTCCAGGGCCTGGCGAACCGCGTAATCTTTGATGTTTTCAATTTCCTGGTGGCTTAACCGATATTGTTTTTCGATATAACCACCAGCTCCGGTAATCGTTTCAGCCTCAAGTGATGGATATTCTTCCGCCATCAACGCATCAACCTTAGAACCTTCTGCTGCATCATAAACCAGGATAACCAGACGATCCCCCTGACGCCTCTCCAGTCGTTTGAAAATGATATCTTTCTCGCGCAACTGAGTCTCAGTCTGATCAATGATGGTATCGATACGACTCTCAACTGCTTTATCTACTTCGACACCAAGCACCAAGTGCATACCACCCTGTAAATCCAGTCCGAGTTGGATCGGATTGACAGTATCAGTCCACCATTGCGGTAAACTGTCCCGCATCAGTGTTGGGGCAATCACAAAAAATGACAAGAGTAGACAGAGTAAAACCAGGATCCCTCTGAATTTAAGACTTTTTGACATTAGTGTTGTATCTCCCTCTAAACATTTATCGGCAAATAAAATAATCTACAATTGTTTGACTTCAATCACTGAAGTACGGTTCATTTTTACTTTGACTCCCGTGGCAACCTCAACGGTCATGGTCGTCTCTTCTACTGAAACAATTTTCCCGTGAAGACCACCTGCAGTGACAACATTGTCACCCGACTTGAGACCACCAACCAACTCCTTCTGTTGCTTGGCACGTTTCTGTTGTGGCCGAATCAGTAGAAAGTAAAAGATGGCAAACATCGCCACCAGCATGATAATCCCTTGATATTGGCCACCCTGACCTTGAGTTGCCGCGTTTCCTGCCATTGCAAAAACATCTGTTGCCATTTTATTTTTCTCCTTGAATAGTATTTCAGATAGAATATTTTCTAATCTAAAAATTAGTTGACAGAGATTTCTCTCTGCGCATAAAAGTCTTTGCGAAAATCAACAAAGCGACCATCTTCAAGTGCCAGCCTGATTCCAGCCATCAACTGCTGATAATAATAAAGATTATGGTGGGTGTTAAGTACCGATGCAAGAATTTCATTACTCATATAGAGATGGCGCAAATAAGCGCGACTGTAATTCCGGCAGACATAACATCCACAATCAGGATCAAGCGGTTGTTCATCATCACGATATTGAGCCTGCTTGATACTGATTTTACCAAAGCTTGTAAATAAAACCCCATTACGAGCATTACGGGTTGGCATCACGCAATCAAACATATCGCAACCACGCACTACACCTTCCACTAAATTTTCCGGGGTCCCGACTCCCATCACATAACGGGGATGATCAATCGGTAGCAGTGGGAGAGTGTACTCCATCATGTCATACATAAGTGAAGTTTCTTCACCAACCGACAATCCACCCAGGGCATAGCCCTCAAAGCCGATCTCTTGCAATTGTTCAACACTCTGCTGGCGAAGATCCAGCTCCATCCCCCCCTGGACAATCCCAAATAATGCTGAAGCGGAACCTGAGGGGACAACATCACGACAACGTTTTGCCCATCGAGCCGAGAGATTCGTCGAGTCAACAACGTAAGAACGCTCAGCTGGATGGGGAATGCACTCATCAAATACCATGATGATATCCGAGCCAAGGGCCAACTGAACCTCCATCGAGAGTTCAGGTGTCAACAGATGCCTGCTGCCATCCACATGAGACTGAAATGCAGCACCCTCCTCAGTGATCTTACACCTGGTCCCAAGGCTGAAAACCTGAAATCCCCCACTGTCAGTCAGAATCGGACGATCCCAGTGCATAAACCGGTGCAGCCCGCCAAGCTGTTGAATCAGTTTGTGACCAGGGCGCAAATAGAGGTGATAGGTATTGGCCAGAATAATCTGAGCCCCAATCTCCTTAAGCGCTTCCGGCAACATTGCCTTAACTGTTCCCAGGGTGCCGACTGGCATAAACGTCGGGGTATCGATATTACCCCGCTGCGTATATATCCGTCCACGGCGCGCCTGAGTGTCAGAATCGAGTTGTAAAAGATCAAATTTGAAACCAGACATTATTACATCCGTATTATTACAAAAATACAAAAACTATTGTTTCAGAAAATCACAATATGGCTAAGCAAAAATTTCGTCCGACAAGGCGTAGTGTTTTTTCAGGGGTGAAGGCATACATAAGGTATGTCGAGATCCTGAAAAAATACTACAACACAGTAGGTCGGACTTTTTGCGACGCCATCAGGTTATCAGCATGCAGTCGCCATAACTGAAAAAACGAAACCGTTCTACAACCGCTTGTCGATAAGCAGAAAGAATAAAATCACGTCCGGCAAACGCCGAAACCAACATCAACAATGTCGATTTGGGCAGGTGAAAATTGGTAATTAGAGCATCAACTATTTTAAAACGATATCCCGGATAAATAAAGATTTCACTGTCGCCAGAACCAGCTGACAACAAACCAGCATCGGTTGCGGCAGTTTCAAGCGCCCTGGCACTCGTTGTTCCCAAAGCAAAAATTCGCCGCCCCTCTTTGCGCGCCAGATTCACAGCAGTTGCCGTCGTTGTAGAGATTGAAAAAAGCTCAGCGTGCATCTTATGTTGACGAATATCCTCGACCCGCACCGGAAGAAAAGTTCCCAATCCAACATGCAAAGTCAAGCTGAGGACCTCAACACCGGCAGCAACCAGTTGCTGTAGAATTTTTTCAGTAAAATGTAACCCGGCAGTCGGTGCTGCCACAGCACCTTTCTCTCGGGCAAAAACTGTCTGATAGCGAGAGCGGTCTTCCCGGCTATCTTCGCGCTTGATATAGGGTGGCAACGGAAGATGTCCAACCTCTTCAACGTTATCCATAAAAGCACCGGAAAAAGAAAACCGAACCCGTCGATAGGGTGCTTCCGTTTCTTCCAGAACCTCAGCACTGAACCCGGGAGAAAATTCAACCACCGTCCCGGCTCGCAGAGATCTGGAACTTTTTGTCAAACAGAGCCACTCTTCATCCGCTGTTTCGCCTGGATATGGGCGAACCAGCAAAACCTCAACCTTGCCACCAGTCTGCTTTTGGCCAAGCAGGCGAGCAGGAATCACCTTGGTATCATTCACAACCAGAACATCGCCTGGCCGAAAATACTCTATAATATCAACAAATTGCTTTGACTCAATCGTAGCGAATTGACGATCCAGACACAACAACCGTGAAGCATCACGTGTTGCTACAGGAACCTGCGCAATCAGCTCATCAGGGAGCAAAAAATCAAAGTCAGTCAACTGCATCAAGGCAAATCCAAATCA
>JAGGWI010000064.1 GCA_021157505.1 Desulfuromusa sp.
CACCGTGGAGAACATGGTAAAGACCAGAGTAAGAGTGACTGCGCTCAATCGCCAGAAGATCCTGCGGTTCCTGAACCACACAGAGCCGTTGCCTCTCACGAGTTGGGTTGGAACAGATCTGACACAATTCTTCTTCGGCAATATGGAAACAGCGTTGGCAGAAACATACCTTGCGTCTCATCTCCAATAAAGCCGCAGACAAAGCCTCTACATCCTGCTGTGAAGTGCGTAGCAGATGAAAAGCCAACCGGGCAGCGGTCTTCCGACCAATTCCCGGAAGCTTACTCAATTCCGCTTCTAATCGGGCAAAAGTCGGAAGTGAGTTTAGCATTAAATCTCTCCTAAATCCAATCGTTTAAGCCCCCAAAGAGTTAACTTAAGGGAGACTAAAAACGGACAAATTTGACTCCACAAACAGTGGTCTATTGGTCTGACCAAAAAGAACTCTACCATGCTCGTGAGGATAATTTCAACCCCAAAGCTGGAGTTTTGGAGTATTTCTTTAGTTAAACTAAAACCTGCTGGCTAAGTAAAAATTTTGTCCCACAAGGCGTAGTAGCTTTTCAAGGATGAAGACATACTATTGTATGTCGAGGTCTTGAAAAGCTGCTGCAACACAGTAGGGCGAACTTTTTACGACGCCAGGATTAAAACATTCCCGGAATATTCATCCCACCGGTCACCTTGCTCATTTCCTCTTGAATCATCTCCTGACTTTTTTTGATCGCTTCATTCACCGCAGCCAGCACCAGATCCTGAAGCATCTCGATATCCTCAGGATCGACAACATCCTTTTCAATTTTAAGCTCAAGCAACTGCTGCTTGCCATTGGCGCGCGCGGTCACCATTCCACCACCAGCGGATGCTTCAACTTCTTTATCTTCCAGCTCCTGCTGCACTCGAGCAATCTTGGCCTGCATCTGCTGGGCCTGCTTCATAATGTTTCCAAGTCCTTTTGCCATTTACTTACTCCTCCGTTGTACGAACATAATTTATGTAGGGGTAGACCTGTGTGTCTACCCTGATATGACGGAAATACAAAACCGGGCGAACACATAGATTCGCCCCTACAGTACCACCTGCGATTCAGTAGTAGGGTTCATTTTACACAAAGCCCTTGTCAATCGGCTTGACACTTTCAACTTTACCCCCAAATATATTCAGTGCCGAATTCACCAACGGGTGCTCAAGAGCATTTTCCCGCAATTTCTTCTGTCGATCACTTTCCTGCTGAGTTCGCTCTTCATGCAATGACAATGGCACTTCATTTCCGTTACCATTTTTTTCAATTTTAATTTTAACCTCAGTAGCAAAATATTCAGCTGCCAAGTCCTGAATGGCTTGGCGCATCTCACTATCCGCCATACTGAAATATCTCCCCGGCATACCAATCCGCAACTGTGGAAGCTCCAGAAACAGCAAGCTGGATTGTTCAAGCAGTGAGGAGATCCTCGGCTTGCGGCGATTTTTTACAAATTCGACTAACCCGGGCCAACTCTTACCACCGCTATCTGGTGTAAATAAAGCTTCGGGTTCTTTTACCGTAGCAGGCTCTTCTGGCGGTGGTGGAATCTCTCCTGTTGGTACAGCGGGTGCCCTTTCAACGGGTCTTGTTGGTGGGGCAGGAAGACCAGAGGAAAGCTGTTTTTCCAGCCCCTCCAGACGTTTAATCAAAGTTGCAACGTCAATCCCTGCGGGCAACCCAGCCAACTTCACCAACACCATCTCCATGGTCAAACGGGGATAGTTTGAAACGGCAAGATCGGCCTCAGTGCGAATCAAAATAGCCAATAGTCGCTGCAGATCTTCCAACGTAATTGGCTCAGCGAGACTGCGGAGTTCCTGCAACTCAGTTTCACCAACATCGATCAAGTCACCCGGCTGGTCTACAACTTTAAGAACCACCAGAGCACGAACCAGTTCAACCAATTGTTGACAGAACTGCCGGAAGGAGAAGCCGTGCTCATCGACTTTTTGCACCAGAGCCAGTAACTGCCCCGAATCCCGCTCCAGAACCGCTTTAATTGTTGCCAGTAACAGCGCCCGACTGACCAGCCCCAGCAAACTTTGCAACTCATCGTCATCAATCTTATCACCACAGAAGGCAATCACCTGATCCAGTGTTGACAGCGCATCACGCATACTGCCACCACCACTACGGGCAATAATAGCCAAACCAGAATCTGCTACCTGAATATTTTCCTCATCGACAATAGTGCGTAAGCGTGCTTGCAGTGGAACCAAACCGATTTTTTTAAAATCGAAGCGCTGACAACGGGATAAAATGGTAATCGGAATTTTATGTGGTTCGGTTGTGGCAAAAATAAACTTGACGTGGGCAGGAGGTTCTTCGAGAGTCTTCAGCAGCGCATTGAAAGCATTGATCGAAAGCATATGAACTTCATCAATGATAAATATTTTATAGCGGGATTGTGAGGGCAAGTAGCGGACATTTTCACGCAGTTCACGGATATCATCGACCCCGGTATTGGAAGCACCATCAATCTCCAGGACATCAATTCCCTGACTCTTGGTGATTTCTACACATGAAGGACAAACACCACAGGGCCGTGTCGTAGGCCCTTCCTGACAGTTGAGAGCTTTGGCAAAAATCCTTGCCGCCGAAGTTTTACCTACCCCGCGGGCTCCCGTAAAAAGAAAGGCATGGTGAACCCGATCAGCAGTGATGGCATTTTTCAACGTCTGGCTGACATGTTCCTGGCCAACCAGATCCTCAAATAATTGCGGTCGCCACTTACGCGCCAGAACCTGATAGGACATGACTTTTCTCCATTATAAACCAGAGCAGACAAGGCAGACACACCGGTCTGCCCCTACGGACGTGGGACAAAATTCATAATACGAATGCGACGCCACATCAAAAAAATAAAGTTTTCAAAAACCACGAAGATGGCTAAGCAAAATTTTCGCCCTGCAAGGCGTAGTGGTTTTTCAGGGGTGAAGGCATACATGCTGTATGTCGAAGTCCTGCAAAACCATGACAACGCAGTAGGTCGGACATTTTGCGACGCCACATCAAAATTGCCGGCACAAGTGACAGCCAGGCACTCCCGCGGCACACGTTCAAAACCGTTACCGCTGCTCCCTTCCGGGCCTGACGGAGTTCACGGATGTCCGTTGCGCGGGACCCGGCTGTCACTTCTACCGGCAACGATTGACCGGAAGTAAAATTGTCTCTATTCAAAGTTTGTACGTAACAATAGCGCTAGTTCAAGCAGCAACTGTAGTAAACTCGGGACTGTACCCAGATTCATCGGGGGCTGTCCCAAGAAGTTTACGAGCTATGAAACTGC
>JAGGWI010000238.1 GCA_021157505.1 Desulfuromusa sp.
ACAGATATCATAAGCCGAGGTCAATGTCAGCTCACGACCATCCCAAAACGCGGCATGGTTCCGGGCATGATCATCTGTATTACTGCACAGAATATTGAATACCAAACGTCCATATAATTCATGAAGGATTCGGGGGACACCTTACTTAATTGAATCCAACTTGCCCCCCCCTAACTCACAACCTCAATGTCTCAAATAACCAGAATTGCACAAAACAACCTTTCCTTTTATCCAAGAATGTGCAAAACTACACGGTAAACACTATCTAGAGACTGTTCAAAAATACCTGCTGTATTTTTTTTGTGAGGTGTACATGTATCGAAAACATTTGCAGAAACTTCTCCTTTGGAGAGACCGCCCGAATCGCAAACCGCTTGTTATTCGCGGTGCGCGTCAAGTGGGCAAAACATGGCTGGTCAGAACATTTGCAGAACAATTTGACCATTTCATTGAAATCAACTTCGATAAAACCCCGGAGAAGGGGCAACTTTTCAGCAGTGGTAATATCAATAAGAGCCTGAAGCTTCTAGAGATTGATTCGGATACCGATATTGTTTCCGGCAAAACCCTGCTGTTTCTAGATGAAATTCAAGCGGCCCCGGATATGCTTCCCCTGTTACGCTATCTTTACGAAGAGAGGCCCGATATTCATGTTATCGCTGCCGGTTCTCTACTCGAATTTCTGCTGGCTGATCACGATTTTTCCATGCCGGTGGGGCGGGTGGAATATCTCTACCTCGGCCCGATGGATTTTGAAGAGTTTATCATGGCCCAAGGGCAAAACAGGCTAGCAGAACTGCTGAGTAATTATAACCCAGGAGATCTGATCCCCGAATCTATTCACCTGAAATTGCTTGATTTTCTCAAGCAGTTCTGGGTAATCGGGGGGATGCCTGCTGCTGTTTCCAGCTATTTGCAATCAGGTCAATTGGCCGCTGCAACCCGCGAGCATGCAGCTATTCTACAAACCTATGAAGGTGATTTTGCAAAATATCGTAAACGGATTTATCCGCAACGTTTGCGTAAGGTTTTCGGTAAAATTCCCGCCCTTATTGGTCATAAACTCAAATATGTCAATCTGGATCCGGACGAACGTGCCAGAGAGCTTGCGGACAGTTTGCAATTACTGGAGATGGCGCGGGTTATTTATCTGGTTCGGCACAGTGCCGGGAATGGAGTTCCTTTAGGAGCGGAGGTTAAGGAGCGAGTTTTTAAACCTCTTTTTCTCGATGTGGGACTGGTTGCAACATCGCTTGGGTTGAGTTTGCCCGATCTGGAGATGGCGGATGATCTGCTCTTGGTCAACAGCGGTGCCTTGGCCGAACAGTTTGTTGGGCAGCATCTTCTTTACGGTGGTGCATCTTACCAAAAACCACAGCTCTATTATTGGAATCGGGAGCAGAGAAGTTCCAATGCCGAGGTCGATTATCTCGCTGTCTGCGGCAACAGAGTGGTTCCTGTAGAAGTTAAAGCAGGCAAGACCGGAACCTTAAAATCGATGCAGGTATTTGTTACAGAAAAGAGAGCCCCCGTTGCTCTCAGATTAAACGCCAACCCACCACTTTATTCCCGACAGGAATCAGCAATTGCCGGAAAAGCGAGGGTTTCCTACCAGTTTATATCATTACCTCTTTATCTGGTCGGACAGATTCCCCGCCTGCTTAAACAAGCTGTGGAAAATCAGCAGGACTGATAAGTTCAAGACATATTGGGGGACATCATAACCAATCAACCTGCTGTCTTTTTCAAATGAGTGAGGGCAATCCTGATAATAAAAAAGCGGAGCCATGACTGAACCCGCTTTGAGTTATGTTATGTCGAAATACTTTACAGTATCAGGAAAACTTTTATCTTGAAGTGGGCGATATAAAATATCCCCCTTAGTGCGCTGCTTGATCAAGAGTGTCAGAGATCCACTGGTTCAGACTTTTTCCATCTGCCGCTGCTGCGCTGGCAATGTCGGCATGCAGAGTGGATGGAACCCGAACATTGAATCTGCCTGAATATTCTTTTTTAGGCTCTACCCCGTCTTCTGCGCAGAGATCAAGAAAAACCTTGAGGGAAATCGCCCCCTCTTTTTTAAGAGTTTCAATGTCTTTGGCATAAAAATCAGCCCCGCCATTGAGACCTGAAAATTCACCTCGAAACATCTCAAATTCTGGATCGTAGACAATGATAGCTCGATAACCATTAATTTCCATTGTGTTCATCATGGTGTCACCTCATTTACTTTTAGCCATTCGCGGATCGAAGCGACCGCACCCTTGTCGGTGCTGGGTGATGGGTGAGGTCGGTGAAACACTCTTCGATCACCAAATAATCGCACACCAATGCGGGAGCCTTCACGTTCACTGATTTCTGCGCCTAACTCAATAAAAAGGGCTTCAATATCACGCCACTTGATGTTTGCGCTCACGGGGCGTGAGAAAATCAGTTCCAATGTTTTTTGGTGTTTGTGTTTCATGTAGAAATAGTACTATCATTTGGTACTACTGTCAACGGGGAATGAGGTCGTGTATTCGGGGGAGATCTTACCTTAGTAAACTCGAGACAAAGTTCAATTTTTCCGGGTGAAACTAGTTGTAAGTTTCATGCAAGTGATTCAAGTATACTCAGGAATTCTGTTGGGGTGAATACTGGAATTTTTGATTTTTTGAAATCCTTAATATTTCTGGTAATTATGTATTCTACCCCAGTGTGTCTTGCTGATTCGTGCAATACCGAATCTTCGAAATCTGTAAATTTTGATTTTAATGCACTTTCAATAACTATTCTATTAACGGAAGCAACTTCAAATAATCCCACTATTGAATTGATGCTAATTCTAGCTTTTTCTCTATCAAGGTGTTTTGACAAGAGGTAATGAATTGTTGTGACCGTTGTGGCGCAAAGAAATCCATTGATCTCTGATCGTTCAACCTTAGAGAGCAGGAAAGAAGCATGTTCAGCAAAAGGTTTTCGATCTAAAAGAACATCCAGGATGATATTTGTGTCAAAAAGGACTTTCATAAATATTTTTCTTCTAAATAGTTTTTGTAATCTGATTTTGACAGGTCAGTGTTTTTTAGAATTCCTTTTAAGGATTGCACTGTTGGGGTCATAGAATTGTTTTCCTTTAATTTTTCATTTTTGATGATTACGAAAAGATCAGAAACTATTTTAGATACAGATTTGCCAGTTTTGGCAGAATATTCTTTGGCTGATGCGATTAAATGATCATCAAGTCTCAGTGTTAGTTTTGTATTCATAGCTTGCCTCCACAATGTGTGACGGATTGTTTATATAAAAGTATACGGCAAGGTTGGAAATTTGTCAAATTCAGACTTTGGTATTCGGGGGACACATTTCTTAATTGTGGTAGTTCGCACCGCAAAAACCTGGGACAGCCCCGAATGGCGCTAGTTTAGCGACGTTCGTAAGGTCTTTAACTTTGTTTTGAACTACCCATCCCGTGTAACGCAGCCGGAATGGAATAGTTGATTTGAGAAAAAGAACGGCAAATGTTTGAAGGCGTAGCCTGAGTTTTTGCCGTTCCTCAAAGCAACTGTTCCATGGAGGGAACCCGCCAACGGCGGGCAAGGAGGTCGGGCACCTTTTTCTGCATACTCTTTTGTGGTGTACAAAAGAGTATGGCGACAAGCGGGGGCGCAACCCCGCGACCTCTTTTAAACACCTGGGACAGCCCCCGTTCGGGTACAGTCCCGCTTTTGCTGCTATGGGTTTGCTGGATTAATTCACCACATCGGCAAGATTGTGGCGCAGCGGGTTGATAATAGCGTAGTCCCTTAATTCAATCGGTGTTTTTTCCATGCTTGAACAGATCAGTGTACAGCGGGTTTCTCGGTTCTTGAACAAGGGGGCAATCTTGGAAAAGTTGAGCTTACGAACATCGACCCGCTCGGAAGATTTGGCTTCAATCAGATGTAGGTTGCCGTCCAGTTCAAGCACAAAATCCATCTCCACCCCATTTTGATCGCGATAGAAAAAGAGATTACGTCCCGGCTTGGCCGGCAGGGTTTTGATCATCTCAGAAAAGACCAGGTTTTCCCAGATGTGTCCCAAAGCGGGACTTCTGAGACAAGCTTGACGGTTCTGTAGATTGAGCAGGTAGCAGAGCAGCCCGGTATCAGCAAAAAACAATTTTGGAGCTTTAACCAACCGCTTGCCGATATTGGCAAAAAACGGAGGAAGCAGATAGATAATACCACTGGCTTCGAGGGCTCCAATCCAACTTTTGATCGTACC
>JAGGWI010000086.1 GCA_021157505.1 Desulfuromusa sp.
GACAATTGAGGCAATAGCAAAGCGCAGAAATGCGGCAGCAAAGGGTTCAACCTCCCCGACAAGCAGCCGCCCAGCAATGAAAGTTCCTCCCCAGAATAGTGCCATCAGCAGGAGCTTTAAATAGGTTGTAAGGTTGGTTTGATTAGACATTGGTCAACTTATACACCATTTAAATATGAGTGAGGTGATAAAATTATTGAACTAATCGAACTGTGGTTCGGGAGGTCGATTCTTCCCCCAATATTCATGTAATAACAATGAAAATAACAGGACTGCTCCGCCGATGCAGAGTCGGGTCAGGTTGGCGTCACGGTTCCAGATCAGCAGGTTGACGATCAGTCCGGCAGGAACCAGAGCATTGTTCATAATCGCCAGGGTTCCGGCATCAACCCTAGTCGCCCCCTTGTTCCAGAAAAAATAGCCGAGACCTGAAGCGATCAGTCCCAGATAGAGGAGGATTTCCCACTGCAATGGAGTCGTTGGTAGTTTGGCCGGATTGCCAAACAGAAACCAGGTGATAATGGTGACAACCAGGGCTCCCAAATAGAAATAACCAAAAACAGCGCGCTGCGGTAGTTTCAGATCCTCCCGCTCTAAAAGAACTTTATAGCCGACCTGTCCAATGGCAAAACAGATATTGGCCCCCTGAACCACCAGAAACCCGCCAAAGACCTGATCGCCAATTGAACTGTAACGGATAATTGCCGCACCGAGAACAGCAACCAGCGCGGTAATCAGGTATCTGAAGCTGAAACGTCCTTGTAATAGATCAAAAAGCAGGGTCACGTAAATCGGAGTCAGAATTGTAAAGATTAAAACTTCCGGAACGCTGAGCAATAAAAATGATTGATAATAGAAAACATACATACAGCCTAGTTGAATCGCTCCCAGAACCATCAGTTTGGCTGCAAGGGCTAGCGGAACCCGGCGGATAAATGGGAGAAAAACCATTGTGGCCAGGGCCACCCGGGTGAGTACGGAGAAATAGGCATCCACTTGTCCTGCCAGATAGACTCCGATCAAGCTGAAAGAAAATGCCCAGAGGATTGTGATTGCGATGAGATAGCCCATGTGGTTGCCCCTTGGCATGGTATTTTTTAAAGGATGTGATTCAGGAATAGTAAATAAAGCAGATAAATATCAGGCTAGTCAACCAAAAAATAAACAAAGGTTTACTAGTGAGCCTATAGCCGGGGAATAGGAGGGAAAGGTATTCTGCTGTAACAGAATATTAACGGAAGGCCCCGCGTCGGAATAAACACCAGACAATAACCAGGATTGCTAATGGTGGTATGCGTTTCAAGGTGGCTCCGACCTCAACTCTAACTCCGGAATGGCGCTCTATTTTCCAGAGGATGTAGTCGACTCCCCCTTTGAATGTCAGGACCCCTTTTGCCAGACGCAGAACGGAGAGCACCTTCCCCTGGATTGCTCTGACACGCCAGGAAAATCCGTTTAAACGACGCCCTTTCGCTGGAATTTGTACCTGATAGCAGTGCGGAGTGACATCTGTTTGGGTGGTTACGGTAAAACAACTGTTTTCAAAAACCACATGAGTCAACTCCTGATAATAATCTGGATCACTATCAAACAGGCGAGCCGCTCTGTCGGGCTTTTCGGTTCGTAGTTCTGAGCGGTAGCTGAGGCTAAGACCCCGCACCCATAAATCCTGAGCACTAAAGGCCGATTCCATTTGCGGCAGCGAGTGACGGACAAACGTCATAACGGCACAGGCTAAGGATTCTATCACCTCAGCAGTGATCTCCTCATTGTGACTATAGATCAAGCCACATTTTTGTGAGAATCTCCCCCACAGATAGGAATGAAACCAGCGGTCTGTCCCGTTACGAAAATCGGCCAGAGTGAGTACGGCATACTTTGCGCGGAGGATACGACCCTGAAACGGAACTTCCAGATAAAAGACGTTAGGTGGGATCAGGTGGTTGAAAAATGCCAGAGACCGGTTTTTAAATGCAGCGCGGTAGTCATTAACCAGCAGGTAAAGATCGACCAGTCCATCATCAACATCACCGTTGCGCAGACATGAACCATAAAACAGCACCGCACGAACCGACTCACCGTGGTCGCCACGGGCAGCTTCAATCAGAGCGCTGATCGCAGGGGTGATCTCTTGAGTCGTCTGTACTTTGATCAAGTCCAGAAGTTTTTTCGGGATATTTGACGGTTCCAGGTTTTTCATTGACTGTAAAATTGCCTCATCTGTGTCAGCATAAAAACATGACCGGACCGGCAGCACTTATGGTGAGCGGTCCTTGTCCAATAGCGTATAATTCCCCGTCGAGGGTGAAATCACCCTCTATTTCCAGTTGTACCTCATGGATATTGTGACTGACAAAACCATTTTCCGGGGTTGCATAACGATTCTTTTGCCAGCGGAACAGTGAGGGTATCACTCGAAATAGATATTTTGGCTCAGCAGCGACTTCGGTATAGCGTAATGGGGCATTTTCTTCGGTTCCCCAGTAGGGCTGCATCCCGAAAAACAAACGATTGAGGGTGCTGATGAGGACAAAAAGATTCAACCTCTCTTCTGCTGGGCGCCCATCAAGCCGGGATCTGGTCGAAAGGGGCGGAACTTTATCGTGGTTCTTGCGGAGAATAGCCAGCAACATTTGCATCAGGGTGAGGGCCGGCATAATCTGACCCCGCCAGCCCATCGGGTTAACCCCGCGGTGAAATTCTTTTATCCCCTGGCATATAACTCCGGCACCAAAAAACATTCCGCACTGGGTGGATTGTCCATCTCCCCTCTGAACCCGCAGGATCGGGCAGGGGCGGAGAGTCAGGCTTGAATCTGTAGACTTTGCCCAGCGGAGGGCCTGCGACAGGCCCTTTGTGGCCGACCCGGGAATACCGACATCTCTGGGGAGCATACTGGTGGTTCCCGCGCATAGCAGGGCAAGCAGCGGCGGTTTGGAAAAAATCTCAGCACGCTCAATGAGGGTTAACACGGCTTGAACCGTCCCGTCCCCGCCATTGATAATGACCAGTTCAACCCCGTTTTGGGAAAAGAATGAGAGGGCTTCGGTCATCCCCTCCAGAGTAGATGCTTCACGATGCAGAACTTCCGGCCATTGAGCCAGAATATTGTAAATTTTCCCCAGTCCTTTTTTGTTGCCCCCACTGCGTGGATTTGTCAGCACTCCTACCTGCAGGGACTTCCCATTTGAAAAGTCCTCTCGCTGGGGATCCGGGATGTTTACAATAGCGTTAATGGTCGTCTCCAGCGGCAGTATCGGGACGTTGACAAAACCATCTCTGGATCGTAGAAAGTTGTCCATTGACCGGATCAGCATCGAGGAACCAGGAGCGGAGCGGTCCCGTCTCTTTCTTATATTCAAATCCCATTTTCAGGCGATAGGCAAGGAAAATACTGGAGAGAACTGTCCACATACAGACGACAAAGATACCGAAATCTGCCCGGCCATAGAAAATAAACAGGGTCAACAGCAGCAGGTTGGGGTTACGTCGCCCGGTAATCAGTCTGAAACAGGAATCAAGAGTCTGCCAGCAAAAAATTCCTGAGGGTTCAAGAAAATGGGTAAAAAGTCCTTCACATAGCCGGCCAGCGAGATAACCGATAAAGGTCAGCCAAATGATAAAGGTGAGAGGAAGAGCCATAATTTCTGGATGGGTCGTTTGCAGACTCAACCCCCAGGCAATGTACCAGAGTGGCGGGAAAATCAGGTCAATAGCGTGATCGAAGATATTCCCGAAGGAGCTGTAATTGATAGTGACCCGAGCTAATTTTCCATCCACCGTATCGAGAAACGTCATCAGCCAGGCTGACAGCAGTCCCCATGCGTAAGCCCCATAATAAAATTGCAGCAAGGCCATGATTGAGAGAACCAGACTTACACTGGTTACAAGGTTCGGGCTAATTCCGTGCCGGGCGCAATATCCGGTGACCCATTGGGCCGGTTTTGGCCAGAGCCATTTTGTTACCAGGTCGGTGACCCCTTTGTATGAACCCGAAAAGAGCCGTTTTTCCAAGCGCCGACGATTCTGTTCAGTAATTGGGAACAGATAGGGTGGGTCAATTTTAAGTAAACTTTTCAGATAGACAGGAACCAGAGTTTCGGGTGATTCTCGCCGTAACCCCACAGGATATTCCTCGCTGGCATCGGCACAAAGGATTTTTTCCATCTGGTCAGCTAGTTTGCTGGAAACATAAGCAGCAACAGGTTGAGGTCCCTGTGGGCTATTGAATTCCAGAATGACGTCACCGGTTTCAATCATGTTGGTGATGATCCGCTGGTCATAGAGAAAGTCGCCGCGCAGGAGCAGAACAGTATCTGCTTCAGTAAGGGACTGAGCCCCCTCTTGGATAGCGTGAACTCCCGCTTTCTTAAGCGTGCGTTCAAGCCGTTCACGAGAGGATAATCCCCATAGTTGAAGAGAATTTTCTTGTAGAATTCGCGCGTAGATTGCCATAGCTATCAACTTTAATAAGAGCTTTTCGGGGGATTGTGAAATCTGCTCCGAGTTCGGTTAAGAGACTCTTCTCCAGAATAAACAGCGGTAGAATAAATAAGCCGTCTACTATATACTCACTGGATGGTGAATGTAAAGATAGAGAGAGGGCCCTTCGATGCGGAGGGTGAACCGGAAACAGCAGGAGTATCCGGTTCAAAGAGCCTCTCTCTGGCACACATCTCTGATCCCCACTTAACTTCGTTAACCAACATAAAAATTTCTCAATTATTTAATAAGCGGATACAGGGATATTTGTCCTGGTTGCGTAAACGGCGGTTTATCCATCGTCGTGAAATCATTGATTTTCTTCTGGAAGATTTGGATCTCACCCAACCAGACCATATCACCGTGACCGGTGATCTGACCCATCTTGGTTTGCCCATGGAATATGCTGAGGCCAGGCAATGGTTAGACTCTCTTGGCTCCCCGGAACAGGTGACCGTGATTCCGGGTAATCATGAAGCTTATTCGGGCCGGGACTGGTTCGAATCCTGTTCCATGTGGGCCCCTTACCTTGAGTCTGACACCGAGTTGAAAATTGCCAGAACGGCAAATTTTTTCCCCAGTCTGCGTATTCGTGAAGGGGTTGCTCTTATCGGTCTCTGTTCAGCAAGACCCAGTCCACCGTTTATGGCGACTGGTGGCCTTGGACAGGAGCAGCTGTCAGGATTGGAAACACTGCTACAGCAGACCGGCAATCAGGGCCTTTTGCGAGTTGTCCTGATCCATCATCCTCCCGTAACAGGAACGGTAAAATGGCGCAAACGTCTCACCGATAGTCAGTTGTTTATGGATGTCCTGGAACGGTGTGGAGCGGAGCTGGTGTTGCATGGTCATGCTCACATCCCCACCTTTTCAAATATAGAAACGCCTGCCGGTACCATCCCGGTGATCGGTGCGCCATCTGCGTCAGAATTAAACCGCTGGTCGGGAAACTACGCCAAGTATAATATCTATCAGTTGAGAAAAACTGCGGCAAATTGGGAGATGACCATGCAGGTTCGGGGTTATTCTGCCACCAGGCAGCGCTTCATTCCGGAACAGGAGGTTGCTCTGACTCTCCCCGCCATTCAGAACATATTTCAGCCAAAGAGTAGTTAGTCCGACAGCCTCCTAAGGGATGCGTAGCATCAGCCAGAGAGTGAGCATGATGATAATCGCCAGGGGGAGGAGAGTTGTAAATGCGGGATGGAGTCCGATAAGAAGCCCCGTATAACCGAGTGCCTGATCAAAATAGTAGTAAGATATTCCGAGAATTGTTCCCAGAGTCACCCTCCGTCCGGAGCTGGCTTCCCGCGCCGGGCCAAAGACAAAAGGCAAAGAGAAAAAAATCATTGCTCCCACTTTGAGCGGCAGGGTTGATTTTTGCCATAGCGAGAGGATGTACGGATCGGGGTTTTGCCCCCTTTGTCGGAGAACCTGAATATATTGGTAGAGGGTACTGATAGAAAACATGCTCGGAGTAACACTCAGAAGATCGACCTGTTTGGTATTGAGGAAAACATCCAGAGTCAGGGTGGGCATCTTTTGATCAATAATCCCCTGCTCCAGGAAGGTGATCTGTCTGATGTCCCGACATATCCAGCGACCGCCGGGGCCAATTTCCGCACTGCGGGCAGTAATAAAGCGGGAGGGTTTCCCCTTCTCATCAAACTCATAGACACTGAGATCATCAAGCCCTTTGCCGTAAGTAGAAGATCTGACGTTGATGAAACGGTTTTTGTCCCGGGTCCAGAAACCCCCTTCCGGAAGGAGGGTTCCCGTGTCTGAAAGGGCGACTTCACGATTTATCCAGGCCCGTTGATCCAGCGGCGGAACCACAAATTGGGCGAGGATCAGGACCCCAAACATCATGACGATTCCTGTGGTTAAGACCACTCGTGAAATCCGGAATACAGAAAAGCCACAGGCCCTCATTGCCAGTAACTCATCCCCGTTTGCCAGAGTTCCAAGGGCGACAATACTCCCCAGCAGGGAAGTGATTGCGGCGAGGTTTAGAATTCGACCCGGTGTGGTATAGGCGATGTAGGTGAAGAGATCAGCTAATTGATAATTCCCTTTACCAACGTCATCAAGCTGCCCAACCAGCTCGATGATGGTGAACATCGCTGTCAGAATCAGCAGCACCAGCATCCATCCCCAGACCAATCGGAGACCTATGTAACGATTGAGTATTCTCATGGATCCTTGAATCGAACGAAAACCAAGTTAACTTAAATTCAGGATGACAGATTGCCTGAAGTTTTACGCTTGAGCAAGAGCAGTAATAAAGCGACAAGGATCATCTGGGGCCACCAGATCCCCGGAAAAGAGCCTACCAGCCCCTGTTCCATCCAAGTTTTAGCAATGACCGTCATGTTGTAATAAAGGGCAAAAACCATCACGGCAACAAAGGTCTTGGCATATTTCCCCTGACGTGGTGCCGTTCTGCCAAACGGAATGCCGAGTAGCCCCAGCAGGATTGTCGAAAAGCCAGTGGAAATACGCCATTGAAACTCAGCTTTGTCTTCATTGGCTGTCGACCTTGCCAGGCTGAGTGTCGAAGCTGATTTTTGTCGATATTTAATCGAGTCAATCGGTTTTGGTGTCAGGGAGAGATGAAAAGTCTGAAAATGGATAACATCTGATTCGCTCCCGTTTTCTTCGAGCTCATAATGATATCCATCGGACAGCACAATAACTTTTCTGCCGGTGGCCGGGTTTGTTTCCTGCCTGGCTTCTTTGGCATAGGTAATTTTACGGTCAGTGCCGTCATATTGTTGAATAAATATCCCTTTTGCCCCTTTGTTCTGTGGCTCTATCTCTTCCAGAAAGATGACATCTTTGCTTTCACCTATCTCGTGGAAGCGGCCTGGCCTGAGGCGGGAAAAATCAAAGTTGATCTTTGCATCGGCTTTGAGCCAATAACCCTTTTCGTAAGCCCAGGGACGGACATACAGGGACAGCCCGGCAACCAGAATAGCAAGCAGTAGAGAAATCCGCAGGACTGTCAGGAGAATAGTCCGTTCACTTAAGCCACAGGCCTCCATCGCAATTATTTCTGATTCGGCGTGCATTCGGCCCAGAGCCATTATGGTTGAGAGAAACAAGGTGATCGGGATGAGAACTTCAAGGGCAACGATAATTTTGAGAAAGACCAGTATCAGGACGGTTTTCCCCGTCATCATTCCAGCGGCGGCAGCAGGAAGATAGCGGACTGTTGAATACCCCGCGAAAATGATGACCAGAACGACACAAATAGTCGCCAAAGGGGCTAGTATCTCACGGCTAAGGTAGCGATTGATAATCAAGTTAAATCCAGTGATGAGTTTCTCAGCTGTTAACCTTCACCATGAAAAGCGGCACAAGATGAGAGGCAGACAGGTCTCATTCTTATGAATGGAGGGCTCTTAAATACGCCGCTGAAAGCAGTTGAAATTTACCGAATGAAGGTTTCCGCATCGTAAATTGCCTGAAGTGTTGCTTTCAGGGCTGTTGAAGAGACATGATTTGTGTATTCGAAATAAACCACCTTGACACCATTTTCAGCCAACTCAGCCTCTACCATATTAAATAAATCCGAACCCTTCCAATCATTACCAACAAACATGACATCAAATTTAATTTCATGATACGCAGCAATTTTATCTCTATGGGTCTGCGCTACAACCTCGTCAACACACTTGAGTGCTGATACAATTTCAGTTCGTTCTACAAAAGGGATAATGGGCTTCTTGTGTTTATAGCTTTCTACTAATTCATCTGTGCTTACCCCCACAATAAGTCGGTCACAGTTGCTTTTTGCATTTTGTAATAAATTAAGGTGGCCGATATGGAACAGATCAAATACCCCGGTTGTATAGCCAACAATTTCCTTTTTCATCGAACCTATGCTCCTTTACTAACTTTTGAAATCAGCAGGTCGCCAAAACTCATTTTTAGTGAGGTGATGCCTCGTTTCTCTTCGCCAGGATAGATTCGACTAGAAGCCAATCATCCACCTTATCGACATCGACTGCAGCCTCCGCAAAGGGCATTTCAACGACCCCCACCTTTAAATCCATCCTTTTTGATAATTGAGCCAGGGCATAGTCCAGAGTGAGTTGACCACATAGATAGCGGAATACAGCCGACCATCCTATAGTCTTCACAACCCGTAAAGGTTTTTTTCGTTCACTTTCCACTTTGCGCCAGAAATTGGCGGCAAGGCGGGCTTGTGGAGTGAGAAATGCAAACATGTTACAGCCACAAAATCCACCATCTTTGAGTTTTGTGACCGTGCGCAATGAATCGGGAAAAGCCTCTGCTATCAAATCATAGCGAGCGACTCCCGCCACAACATCGCAACCACTATTGCGTGCTGCAGTACAAAAGTGATCAACCATTGCCGGACTCAACAGAGCATGATCGGCCGTTGTTACCAGAACCGGAACATCTTCTGGTAGCGATTGCAGGGCACTGAAGGCACTGAAGCTTGGACTGGTTTGTGGGGCAACCCAGCCGACCTGCTTGGAACTGACCAGTTCATTGAGTTCGCGGTTCTCCGCAATGGATGTCATAGCCGGGCCGACAAGCATCCGGGTGCCCACTTCCTGAGCTTTCCCCAGAGTATCAAGGACACGCAAGACCATAGGTCTGCCAGAGACGGGAGCCAACGCTTTGCAACTCACTTTTGCGGCCTCTGCTACCGGATCATTCCCTTCACGGTCAGCGGCCAGGATGATTGCAGAAAAAGGTTGATCCGCCAGCTTCATTTTGGGTTGAGCTCCTTCTGATAGATCCGATATCTCTTGTAGAGAGTGCTGCCTACCGACTCAATGATTTTGCGCATCGCCTGATTCTGTTCCAGAATCCATGACATATCCACTTCTTTAATCCCTTGTTTACGAGCCTTTAAATGGACCGGTGAAATCATCATCAGGGCTATAGCCACTCCCAGTCTGCTTCCCTGAAAGCGACGTTTGACCCCCATCAGGGGGACTCTTGCCGACTTTGCACCGACAACCTTCAGTCGCCATAGCAGTTTCAGCCAGCCAAATGGGAGAAGACGCCCGTTCAGATCCTTTATCATCTCATTGAGGTTAGGAAAAGTAACCATCATACCGGCTGGTTCACCATCAACTTCGGCAATCCTGACAAAATCAGCGTCAACCAAAAGTTTGAGGTTTTTTCCAAGCTCAGTAAATTCAGCCGGGGTAAAAGGGATAAAACCCCAGTTTTCAGACCAGGCATCTTCAAAAATATCCTGGATAATTGCCAGATCTTCATTGAAAGAATCACGCCGCATGGCACGAATTTTAACCTGCCCGCCGCTACGCTTGGTGAGGATCTCAAGGTGTCGTGGTTGCGGAGTTGCGGTCAGCACTCGATAAGCCAGTAAATCCTGCTCTTTGGCAAAGCCCTGCTCTTCTACCCGCGATCCATAATAGGGGAGAGCGTGTCCCAGCATGATCGGTGGTGAGCTATCAAAACCTTCAACCAACAGGCCGCACTCATCGTTAATTGAAAGGCTGAACGGACCACGGATTCGCTCCATCCCTTTCTGGCGTAACCACTCCTCAGCAACTTCGAACAAGGCGTGGAAAGTTTCCTCACTATCCTCCGCTTCCAAAAAACCAAAGAAACCGGTTGCGTCATGGTAGCGCTGCAAATGAAGTTGATCAACCTGGGCACTGATTCGGCCCACAACCCGTTTTCCCCGGCAGGCAATCCAGGCCTGAAAATCAGCATGCTCAAAGTAGGGATTTTTGGACGAAAGGTGCCATTTCCTCTCGAATATCAGCGGTGGAACCCAGCAGGGATCATCAGCATACAGTGTCCATGGCAGCATAATGAAGCTACGCAACAAGCGGCGTCCGGCAACCGGTATGATCTGTAATTGCTCTAAGTTCTGATTTTCGTTTGGCATTGAATGGCCTGATTGTATTATCAGTTAATTTGTTTACACTTGATTGAAAAACGCTAAAAGTCGCCAAGAAAATTGATGTGTATCTAGACTGCAAGAAGGTTTGACCGATTGAATAATACTTGAAACGTAGTTAACATGTAAGTCATTTTTAACAGGAGAATTGTTACTGGACTTCGGTAAAGAGAGGTGAGTCGATGAATGCTACGATGAAGAAATTTGGTTATCCAGAAACCCTGATTAAAGATTATCGCCACTGGGTTGTATTGTTGCGCCCTCAACAAGCAACTCTGGGGGCTCTGGTTCTTATCTGTAAGGATGATGTCGATGCGTTTTCAAAAATAAGCTCTGAAGCTTTCTCCGAACTGAAAGCGGTAACAACCGCTATAGAGAACCACCTTGAAGGTTGTTTTTCTTACGCTAAAATTAATTATCTGCTGTTGATGATGGTTGATCGCGATGTCCATTTTCATGTATTGCCCCGCTATGCTCAACCGCAGGTATTCGGTGAGCATAAATTTAATGATCCCGGTTGGCCGGGGCCACCGGACTTGACGCAATATAACCAGGTCGGCGAAAAAGTGACCCAGGAAGTCCTGCAAAGGCTGCAAAAAACCTTCACCGAGAAAGTGCCTGCCGAAAGCTAAGTTGGCGCTTCTGTATGTAAGGCTAACAAAATACTATTAATTTCCCTGAAAAAGTTGTTATATCTGTTCAAATAGAGGGTCGATGTAGTTTTTTATGCGCTAGATCGCAGAGATCCCATCCATAAATTTACCACGCAGGCATATTGTTGCAGGATTGCCACAGATTGTTAGCAAGAATGCAACGATCTTATTCGTTTTAATATCGTGCAATATTGTATCCTGATGATATCTCACGGTTTTTTATATTGGCATTAACCTTGCTAGATTATGTTAATTCATCATCTATTATCGTAAACTAATCAATTAAATGGGCAAAATGAATATATCTAATCCTACCCCTACAGAGAGCCATGTTCCTCTTCGGAATGCCGACTTTTCCAATCTGGCAGAAGCGCTTGATTATGCTGCCAAGGGAGAGAGTGGGCTCAATTTCTACGATGGACGAGGCAAGCTTCATGCCACTCTTCCCTATTCGGAATTGCAGCAGAAAGCGCGGGCTCTGGCGAAACGCCTTCTTGGGCTAGGGATGGAGAGGGGGGCTCGAGTTGCCATTGTCGCAGAGACCCACCCGGATTTCCCACGATTCTTTTTTGCCTGCCAATATGCGGGGTACACTCCTGTTCCGTTGCCAGCTTCGATCCATCTGGGTGGACACAAGGCTTATGTTGAACAATTAAAGGGGTTGTTGGAGAAAAGTCAGGCAACTGTTGCTGTCGCCATGGCAGAATTCTTACCCTACCTGCTGGAAGCCACTGCTGGCCTGAAGCTAAAGCTGATTGGCACGCCGCAAACATTTGACGATCTTGAAGAACAATCAGTTGAACTGTACCCATTACAGGCTGAAGAAACTGCCTATCTCCAGTACACCTCTGGAAGTACCCGTTTTCCGAGGGGGGTTATGGTCAGTGAAGCAGCGGTGATGCATAATCTTGCTGGAATCATCAAGGATGGACTCAAAGTCCGTCAGGGTGACAGATGTGTTTCCTGGCTACCCTATTATCATGATATGGGTTTGGTCGGATTTGTTCTGGCACCTCTGGCAGCACAGCTTTCAGTTGACTATCTGGCGACCCGTGATTTTGCTATGCGGCCAAAACTCTGGCTGGGATTGATGAGCGATAACCGTGGTACCATTTCCTTTGGCCCTCCTTTTGGTTATGAGTTGAGTTCACGTCGCGTCCGTCTTAATGATGCAAAGCCATTTGATCTCAGTGCCTGGCGAGTTGCCGGAGTTGGAGCGGAAACGATCCAGATCGAAATATTAGAGGCTTTTGCTGAAAAACTGGCTCCTCTTGGCTTTAATCGCAAGGCTTTTGTTGCCAGTTACGGCATGGCTGAATGCTCACTTGCTGTCAGTTTTGCTCCGATTGATCTGGGAGTGATGGTCGATGAAATAGATGCAGAACATTTGTCAGAGCATCAGGAAGCACTGCCTGTTGTGGACAGTTCTGATCAAAAGTCACCAGAATGCCGTACCAAAAAACTGGTCAATTGCGGTATCCCGTTACCCGGGCATGAGATTGTTATTCGTGACGAGTCTGGTCAGAATCTGCCGGATCGAAAATGTGGAACGATCTATGTTCGTGGTCCAAGTGCCATGCGTGGTTATTTTGCTGATCCGGTTGCAACAGCCAAGGTTCTTTCTGCTGATGGGTGGTTGAATACTGGGGATATTGGCTATCTGCATGAAGGAAGTTTGATGATTACCGGGCGCGAAAAGGACATGATCATCATCAACGGGCGTAACTTCTGGCCTCAGGATCTGGAGTTTTATGCAGAGTTGCAGCCCGAGATCAGGCCTGGCGATGCTTCGGCAATTTCAGTTACGGCTGACGATGGCATAGAGACTGCCGTCATGGTTGTCCAGTACCGCGAAACTGATGAGACCAAGCGAAATGAGCTGTCAGTTCGCCTTTCCCGTATTATCCGTGAAGAAGTTGGTATTAACTGCAC